>DASUPA010000509.1:0-9332 GCA_036276335.1 Candidatus Methylomirabilota bacterium
GTCGATGCTGGCGGTCGCCCGCGCGATGGCGCTCGCCGTGAATCGCGCCCGCCCCCCCGACGAACGCCAGACCACCGCCCAGGTCGAGCGGCAGATCCAGCAGCTCCGCGGTCTCGCGCGCGCCAAGCTCGCGCAGGCCACGGTGATGTTCATGCTCTACCAGTACCGCGCGCTCGAGGACGACGAGCTCCAGCAATATGCCGACTTCCTCGCCAGCGACGCCGGGCGATGGTACAGCGCCACGATGTCGAAGGCGATGAACCGCACGGTGGCGGTCGCCGCGCAGCGCGCGGCGACCGACGTGATCCGTGCGATTCCGCCGCAGCGGTGGTCCGGCGGCGCCGCGGCTTCTCCGCAGCACTGAGGGCCCGGCGGTTTCTGGCAGGCGTCTTGCACCTTCAGTGGTCGGAGGCGTTGATGAACCGACTGACTGCCGAGGAGCGGCGCCGGGCGGCGGAGTTACGACGCGCAGGCCAGGCTCGTGAGCCGCGCGCCATCGCGCTCGACACGCTGGGCCCGCGGAGCGAGAGCCGGGCACGCAGCGCGCGGGTCGCCACGCTCGTCACCGTCGCGCTCGGAGGCGCGATGGTGCTGATTCAACTGGTGCAGGAGCTCGCGATGTACGGGCCCGACTCGCTGCTCGACTGGCTGCTGCCGCGCCTGTAGAGACTAGATCGCGACGGCGTAGCCGTCGCGGCGCGGGTCGGCGCCCGCCGACAGTGCGCCCGATTCCGGGTCCCGCATGACTCCCTGGCCACCACCGACGATCCACGACCAGTCGGCGATCGCGTTGACGTCGTGGCCACGCCGTGTCAACTCGTCGCGCACGTCTGGCGCAAGCCGCGCCTCGGCGTCGACGAGACGGTCGCGGTAGACGCGGACGCGCGGCGCCTCGATCGCCTCCTGGATATTCATGCCGAACTCGAGCACGTTGAGCAACATCTGCGGCGTCGTTTGCAGAATTCCGTACGAGCCCGGCGTGCCGATCGAGAGCAGGAACGCGCCGTCCCGGAACACCTGGGTGGGCGACATCATCGTCCCGGCCTTGCGTCCCGGCCGCAGCACGTTCGGCGACGCCGCGTCCCGATCGGACCACTTCAAGATGTTGTTGAGCACCACGCCCGTTCCGGGCGCCGCGAAGCCGGATCCGAACGGCGCGCCGAGCGTCTGCGTCACCGACACGACCGTGCCGGCGGCGTCGGCGCAGGCGAAGTGCGTGGTCTGCTCGTCGGCGAAGCGGGCCGGATGGCCCTCGGCGATCTGGTCCGGCAGCCGCTCCCCGCGGTGGCGCTCACCCTCGCTCACACCCGCGCGCTTGGGATCGATCCGGGCCCGCTGGCTCTCGGCGTAGCGCTTGGAGAGCAGCCCCCCGATGGGCACCTCCCCGGAGTAGGCGTACGCCAGGCGATCGGCCGAGGCGAGCTTCACGGCCTCGACGAGATGGTGGAGATAGTCGGCCGAGTTGTGGCCCCAGGCCCGGAGGTCGTAGCCCTCCAGGACGTTCAGCGTCCCGAGCATCTGGAACGCGGAGAACGGCGGCGGCACGGAGACGATCTCGTCGCCGCGGTACGCGACTCCGACCGGCGCGCGCCACTCCGGGACGAACTCCGCCAGATCCTCCTCCGTCAGCCAGCCCCCCGCGTCGCCGACGGCGCGCGCGATGCTCCGCGCGATCGGGCCGCGGTAGAACGCCTCGGCCCCGCCCTCGGCGACCTGCCGCAGCGTGGCGGCCAGGTCCTTGTAGACGGCGACGCCGCCCGCGCGGGGGGCGCCGTGGCCGAGGTAGAGGCGCTCGGCCTCCGGGGAGCGCGCCAGCGTCGCCCGCGCCTGCGCGACGAACTCCGCGCTCTTGAGCGTGAGCGGGACACCGCGCTCCGCGTGGCCGATCGCGGGGGCCAGGACGCGAGCGCGGTCCATGGTCCCGAAGCGCTCCAGCGCCGCCAGCCAGCCGCCCACGTTCCCTGGCGTCGCGCACGCCTTGGGGCCCCCGACGAGCTCGTCGTCGGTGCAGCGCCGCGGGTCGACCGCCCGCGGCGCGCGGCCGATGAAGTCGAGCACGTGGCGCTCGTGACCGCGCGAGATCAGCATGAGCCCGATGCCGCCCACGCCCGACATGAAGGGCTCCACGACGTTGAGCGTCGCCGCCACGGCCACGGCGGCGTCCACGGCGTTGCCGCCGGCCAGGAGCATCTCGATGCCGGCCATGGACGCCAGCGGATGCGCGGAGGCGACGACCCCGCGGCGGCCCATCACGGTCGGGCGGTAGGCACGGCGATGTGGCGGCATGAACGGCGCGTATCATCGCAGAACGACCCGCGCCGCGCCACCCGGTCGCGTCACGCCGGCGGCGCCTCGTTGAGCCGGCGCAGCATCCAGCCGCCGGGCGTGCGCTCCAGCACGGTCAGCGCGCCGTAGTCCTGGCCGAAGGTGAGCAACCGGCTCAGCGGCAGCCCGAGCGCCCGGCACAGCAGGGCGCGGTTGGTGCCGCCGTGCGCGACGATGGCGATCGTCCGGTGGGGCGTTCCGGTGACGATGGCGTCGAAGGCAGCGCCCGCCCGCGCGACCAGGTCCGGCACGCTCTCGCCCTCGGGAAACGGGAACTCGCCCACGCGCGACATCCACTCCTGGAAGGCCACGGGCTCGCGTGCCTGGATCTCGGCGGCCGTCAGGCCTTCCCAGCGGCCCATCGCCATCTCCCGGAGGGCGGGCAGCGCGCGCGGGACCAGCCCGTGCGGCGCGCCGATGATCTCGCCGCTGCGCCGCGCGCGCGCGAGATCGCTCGAGTAGAGCGCATCGAGGCGCACGGTGCTGAGCCGGCGCGCCTGCGCCGCGCACTGCGCCTCGCCGCCGGGCGACAGCGGCACGTCGAGGTGGCCGATGAACCGGCGCGTCTCGGCGCGCACGACCTCGCCGTGACGGAGGAGATAGATCAGGAGCGGACGTACGTCCACGCGGACACCGTGAGCAGCACCGTGAGCTCCGCGATCTCGATCGCGGCGCCGAGCACATCGCCCGTCACGCCGCCGAGTCGCCGCGCCAGGACGGCCGCGACCACTGCAGCCGCTCCCAGGGCGGCGGCGGCCGCCGCCACGCCGGGCCAGCCGAGCGCGAGCATGACGACGGCCAGCGCGAAGGCCAGCGCGACGGCCGGCGCCGACCGCCCGAGGCTGGCGTGGAACGCCGCCCCCTGCCCGTCCGGCCGCGCCGGCGGGAAGAGACGCCCGAGGAGGGCCGGGGTCGCGCGCGCGAGCACGGGCGCCGACAGCAGGGCGCCTCCGCGCGCCTCCGGCGGCAGCTCCGCCACGGCCACGACCTCCAGCAGGAGCACCAGGATCAATCCGATGGCGCCGAAGGACCCGATGCGGCTGTCGCGCATGATCGCCAGCCGGTGCTCGCGGTCCCGGCCCGCCATCCCGTCGAGGCAGTCGGCCAGCCCATCCAGGTGCAGGCCGCCGGTGAGGAGCTTCCAGAGCGTGACCGTCAGCAGCGCGGCGAGCAGCGGCGGAAAGAGCCAGCTCGCCACGCGCTCGGCTCCGGCGAGCACGACGCCGAGGCCGGCGCCGACGACCGGAAACCACGCCGCCGAGCGGCCGAGCGCCTCCATCCGGGCGTGGCCGCGGCCCGGGAACGGCACGATCGTGAGGTAGCGGGCGGCCGCGAGGAGCCCGGACACGGGGCGATGCTAGCACGCCGCCGACTGCAAGAAATTCGACGGCGCGCAAGAAGTTTGACACCGCCCGCTCCGCCACGGACAATCGAAAGCACCGGGCCCTCCGAACTTCAACGACACGAGGATTGTCCATGAGCGCGACCAGCGTGGCCGAGAAGTGGGTCAATGACGTCGCGACCCTGACCCGCCCCTCGAAGACCGAGTGGTGTGACGGCTCGAAGGCCGAGTACGACCGTCTCATCGAGACGATGCTGCGAGACGGCACGCTCCTGCCGCTCAACGCCCGCACCTATCCGAACTGCTACCTCCACCGCAGCCATCCCTCGGACGTCGCGCGCACCGAGCAGCTGACGTTCATCTGCACCACGCGCCAGGAGGACGCGGGGCCCACCAACAACTGGATGGCGCCCCCGGACGCGAAGCGCAAGGCCGGGGAGTACCTCAAGAGCGCCATGCGCGGCCGCACGATGTACGTCGTCCCGTATCTGATGGGGCCCGTGGGCTCGAGCATGAGCCGCACCGGCATCATGGTGACCGACAGCGCGTACGTCGTCGCCAGCATGCACCTGATGACGCGCGTCGGCCAGGTCGCGATCCAGGCGATGCGACGCGACGACGACTTCATCGCAGGGCTCCACGCGCTGGGCGACCTCTCCCCCGAGCGCCGCCTGATCCTGCACTTCCCGGAGGAGCAGCTGATCTGGAGCGTGGGCTCCGGGTACGGCGGGAACGCGCTGCTCGGCAAGAAGTGCCACGCCCTCCGGCTCGGCTCCGCCCAGGCGCGCCAGGAAGGCTGGCTCGCCGAGCACATGCTCATCCTCGGGGTGGAGGATCCCGAGGGCCGCGTCACCTATCTGGCGGCGGCGATGCCGAGCGCCTCCGGCAAGACGAACCTCTCCATGGTCGTCTCGTCCGTCCCGGGCTGGCGCGCGTGGACCGTGGGCGACGACATCGCGTGGATGCACATCGACGCCACCGGTCAGCTCCGCGCGATCAATCCCGAGCGCGGCTTCTTCGGCGTGGCACCGAACACGAGCCCGCGGACGAACCCCAACGCGACCCAGATGGTGCGCGCCAACACGATCTTCACCAACGTGGCGCTCACGCCCTCCGGCGAGCCGTGGTGGGAAGGGCTCACGCCGGAGCCGCCGGCCGGGCTCGTCGACTGGCAGGGCAATGCCTGGAAGCCCGGCACGCCCGCCGCGCACCCGAACTCCCGCTTCACCGTCCTCGCGCAGCAGTGCCCCTCGATCTCGCCGCACTGGGAGGATCCGCAGGGCGTCCCGATCTCGGGCCTCATCTTCGGCTCGCGCCGCTCGGCGGTCGTCCCGCTCGTCTTCGAGGCGTTCGACTGGACCCACGGCGTCTTCCTCGGCTCGGCCATGAGCACGGAGACGACGGCCGCGATCACCGGCAAGGTCGGCGTCGTGCGCCGCGACCCGATGGCCATGCTGCCGTTCTGCGGGTACAACATGGGCGACTACTTCGCGCACTGGCTGGCCACCGGCCCCCGCGTCGCGAGGCCGCCGAAGATCTTCCGCGTGAACTGGTTTCGCCGCGGCGCCGACGGCAAGTTCCTGTGGCCGGGCTACGGCGACAACATGCGCGTGCTGAAGTGGATGGTGGAGCGCATCCACGGCGGCGCGCGCGAGGCCCAGGAGACACCAATCGGCTTCCTGCCGACGCCGGAGACCCTCGACACGTCGGGACTCCGCCTCCGGCCGGCGCAGCTGAGCGAGGCGCTCCGCGTCGACGCCGGCGAGTGGCTCCAGGCGCTGGCCGACCTCGACGAGTTCTACGGTCAGTTCGGCTCCCGCCTGCCGCAGCCCATCGCCCGACAGCTCGCCGACACCCGCCGCGGCTTCGGCGCGTAGGTCTCTCCGGCTCGGCATCCTGCCCGACGGCCCACAACCCTCGGGCGGGATGCCGGCCGCGCCGACACCACTCCGGCTTCAATCCCTCCGTTTTTCGAGATGCCGCGTGTGGCATCGGGGATGCTCTCCGTCCGTCGCAGCAGCGCACTCACGGAAGGAGGCTCGACGATGGACCACGACAAGATCGAAGCGGTCGCATTCCGCGTCGTCGGCGACATGGCGGCATCGTTCAGCATGGCGCTCGGCCACATCGGCGATCGGCTGGGACTGTTCAAGACCCTGGCCGGCGCCGGCCCGGTGACGAGCGAGCAGCTCGCCGCGAAGACGGGGCTCAACGAGCGCTACGTGCGCGAGTGGCTGAAGGCGATGGCGGCCGCGGAGTACGTCGAGTACGACCCGGCGACCGACCGCTTCTACATGACCGCCGAGCAGGAGTACGTCCTCGCCAACGACGACAGCCCGGCGTCCGCGGGCGGGCCGCTGCAGTTCACGACGCCGACGGTGCTGAACACGCCGAAGATCATCGAGGCGTTCCGGCACGGCGGCGGCGTCCCGTACGCGGAGATGGCCGACGACGTCACCGACGGCATCGCTCGCTTCTTCGGCCCCGGCTACACCAACTTCCTCGTGGGCGACTGGCTGGCGGCCGTGCCCGGCCTCACCGCGCGGCTGACGCGCGGGATCAGCGTCGCCGACGTCGGCTGCGGCTACGGGCTGTCGACAGTGACCATGGCGGCCGCGTTCCCGAAGTCACGGTTCCTCGGCCTCGACTACGACCCGCGCAGCATCGACCGGGCGCGCCGGCTCGCGGCCGAGCGCCACGTCCGGAACGTCCACTGGGTGGCGGCGCCGGCGCACCAGCTGCCGGCCGCGCCGCCGCACGATCTCATCTGCACCTTCGACTGCATCCACGACATGGTGGACCCGCACGCCACGCTGCAGGCCATCCACGCGGCCCTCGCCGACGACGGCGTCTACCTGTGGTCGGAGCCGAACGCCTCCGACAACCCGCTGGAGAACCGCAATCCGGTCGGCAAGGCGTACGCGTGCGTGAGCCCGCTGCACTGCATGACCGTCTCGCTGGCGCACGATGGCGCGGGGCTGGGCACGATCATCGGCGAGCGCGGAGTGCGAGAGCTCGCCAGGAAGGCGGGCTTCTCGAGCGTGGAGAAGCTGCCGATCCAGAACCCCTTCAACCAGTTCTTCGCGCTCCGGAAGTAGCCTCGCGGCCCCGGCGCGCGGCCTCGAGGTCCCGGCGCTCGCCGCCGTGGGCCTCGAGGAGCGCCTGGGCCTGCTCGTACACGACGCGGGCGCGCACCGGATCACGCTCGCGGTCCGCGACGTCCACGAGGACGGCGCCCTTGGCGCACAGGGCCTCCCGATCCGACGGCACCTCGGCCAGCACCTGCTCGACCAGCGCCAGCGCGGCGGCCGGATCGGACTCGGCTAGCGCGCGGGCGCGCCGGAGCCGGTCGTCACGATCCTCGAGCCAGCACACCGACGCCATGCTCAGACCGGGTACACGCCGTTGCGGCGCGGCGGGAACTCGTGCGTCTTGGTCTCCGCGTACGCGAGACGCTTCACGAGCTCCGTGCGCAGCGCGGAGCCGGGCACGATGTCGTCGACGAGCATCTCGGAGGCGAGGCGGTAGACGTCCACGTCCTCCGCGTATTCCTCCCGCTTGGCCTTCACCCAGGCCGCGCGCTCGCTCTCCGGCAGCTCCATGATCTTGTTGTAGTAGACCGCGTTGACGGCCGGCTCGGGACCCATGATCGCGATCTGTCCCTGCGGCAGGCTCAGCGTGGCGTCGGGCTCGAAGGCCGGTCCGCACATCGCGTAGAGGCCCGCGCCGTAGCACTTGCGGACGATCACGGAGATCTTCGGGACCGTGGCCTGCGAGGTCGCGAAGACCATCTTGGCGCCGTGGCGGATGATCCCCTCGCGCTCGACCTTGCTGCCGACCATGAAGCCGGCGATGTCGGACAGGTACACGAGCGGGATGTTGAAGGCGTTGCAGAGCCAGATGAAGCGCGCCGCCTTGTCGGACGAGTCCACCATCAGCACCCCGCCCTTGACCTTCGGCTGGTTGGCGACGATGCCGACGGCGCGGCCGTCGATGCGGGCCAGGCCGACGATGACCTCGGGCGCGAAGAGCCGCTTGATCTCGAACCACGAGCCCGCGTCGATGACGCGATCGATCACCTCGTACATGTCGAACCACTTCCGCTGGTCGTACGGCACGATCTCGTCGATCGAGCGGCCGGCGCGCGGCTCGACGGCCGGCACGTGGGCCGCCTGCTGCCGGAAGGAGCCGGGCATGTACGCGAGGTACCGTTTGGCCAGCTCGATCGCCTCCTCGTCCGAGCCCGCGAGGACGTCGCCGCAGCCGGACACCGTGCAGTGCATGCGCGCGCCCCCGAGCTCCTCCAGCGTGGTCTTCTCGCCGATGGCCATCTCCACCATGCGCGGGCTGCCCACGTACAGCGACGCCTTCCCGTCGACCATGATGACGAGATCGGTCAGCGCCGGCAGGTACGCGGAGCCGGCGGGCGAGGGCCCGAAGAGGATGCAGACCTGTGGCACGACGCCCGAGAGCTGCACCTCGTTGTAGAAGATCCGGCCGGCGTGGAAGCGCCCGGGGAAGATCTTGATCTGCTCGGAGATGCGCCCGCCGGCGGCGTCGACGAGATAGAGCATCGGCACGCCGAGACGGGCGGCCTTCTCCTGGATCCGCACGATCTTGAGGACGGTCTTCTCACCCCAGGAGCCGGCCTTGACCGTGTAGTCGTTGGCCATGATGCAGACCGTGCGCCCGCCCACCTGTCCCACGCCGGTGACGACCCCGTCGGCGGGCGTGTCCGCTTCCTGGTTGCGCGCGAACAGCCAGTCCTCCTGGAACTCGCTGCCCGGATCGAGCAAGAGCTTCAGGCGATCGCGGACGAAGAGCTTGCCCTCCGCCTTGAGCTTCTCGCGGTACTTGACGTGGCCCTGCTCGATTCGCGCGCGCTCCCGGTGGTAGCGGTCCTCGCCCTGGCTCATGGCACTATTGTAGCGGGCCCGCTCCGTAGGGGATCGGGCCCGCGTACCCGGCGCGCAGCGGCGCCCAGGCATCGGCGCCCATGCGCGCGAGCGTCGCCGCCAGCTGCGCCAGATGGAGCCGGTCGTGCGTCACCCAGGCGGCGAGCAGGTCGAGCCCGGAGAGCGCCCCCGTCGACGGGTGTCGCACGGTGGCGCGCAGGCGCTCGGGCACGACGGTGGCCAGGAAGGCGAGGCTCGCCGCCCGGCGGTCGCGGAACGCCGTCAGCGCCGCCGCCGGCTCGCTGTCGCGATACCGCCGCTGCTCGACCCAGCGCTCGGGGTCGATCGGCGCGAACCGGTCGCCGCCGGCGACGACGACACGCACCCGGGCGCCGAAGTCGTCCGTCTCCTCGTCGCGCAGGTGGCAGACGATCTCGAGCGGCGACCACTCCGCCGGAGCGGGCCGGCGGCGCCACAGCGCCGGATCGAGGCCGCCGAGCAGCGCGTCCAGGACCACGGGCAGCCGCGCGAGGTCCGCGCGCGCAGCGGCCAGCAGAACCGCGGGGTCGAGCATCGGCGGCTATTGTAGGCTAGGGACACGCACGGAGGCGCGCACGCATGGGCTTCGACTACGGCAAGTACTTCGGCGACATCAAGCTGACGCACGACCTGACCACCCGTCCCGAGGAGCGCACGTGGCGTCTGGCCGCGCCCGAGGCGGCCCCCGCGCGCCGCCAGGTCCTGCTCTACCTCGGCTGCAACGTCCTTCG
>DASUPA010000510.1:0-4113 GCA_036276335.1 Candidatus Methylomirabilota bacterium
AAGATGCTGCCGGGGCCGCCCGGATTCCGCATCGTCGACGTCGCGGGCGAGCAGCTCTCGACCCGCGTGGTCCATCTCCATGGCGCTGGCGCGGACGGCATCTGATCCGCGTGGCGTGTATCGGTCCTCCACGCCGCCGGCCCCTGCCCGCGTCGCCCCGTCGCCGCTGGACCGCGGCGACGACGGCGCGCCGCTCAGGGCCGCGGCAGGTGGGCCAGGTAGTGCGCGATGTCGCGGAGGTCCTCGTCGGCGAGGCCGACCAGCGCCTCGGACATCGCGGGGCCGTAGCCGATCCTCGTCCCCGCCCTGAACCCGCGCATCACCGCCAGGAGGTACTCCTCGCGCTGGTTCGCCAGTCGCGGCACCTGCTCGCGTCCCGAGTAGTCGGCACCGTGGCAGGCGCCGCAGAACCGCCGCCCGGCCTGGGCGCGGCCGCGCGCGAAGCGCGCCGGATCCGGCGGCGTGGCGGGCGGAGACGGCGGCGGCAGCTTCGCAATCGCGTCGGCGAAGGCGCGCAGGTCGTCGTTGGTCAGCGGCGTCGCGGCCGCCGTCATCGCCTCGTTGTCGCGGCGCCCCTCGCGGAACAGGAAGAGCTGCGTGATCAGGAAGAAGGCGGGCTGACCGCCCAGCGACGGCGTCCCCGGGATGCTGGATGCGCCGTCTACCCCGTGGCAGGCCAGGCATGCGGCCAGCCGCGCCTCGAAGGTTTGCGCGTGGGCGGCGGCCGGCAGCGCCGCGAGCAGCAGGCCGAGCGCCGCGCCGAGCCGCGAGGACGGCGGCGCCGCCCTCGCGGCCCGGCGACGGGTCACGGCGAGTAGGTGATCCGGTAGACGGCGCCGGCGTGGTCGTCTGAGACCAGCAGGGAGCCGTCCTTCATCACGTGCACGTCCACGGGTCGACCGAGATAGCCGTTGTTCTCCACGAGCCCGGTGAGGAAGGGCTCGACCGATCGCACGCGGCCGGCCCGATCGAGGAAGGCGACCACGACGTCCGCGGCGAACTTCTTGCTCTTGTTCCACGGCCCGTGACGCGCGATGAAGATGGCGCCGTGGTACCTCGACGGGAACATGGTGCCGGTGTAGAAGCGCATGCCGAGCGGCGCCGCGTGCGGGCCGAGGAGCGCCGCCGGCTTCACGAAGTCCTCGCACGCCTTGCCCCAGCCGAACTGCGGGTCGGCGAAGTCGCCCTGGTGGCAGTACGGAAAGCCGAAGTGCTGGCCGATCTTCGTCACCCGGTTCAGCTCGTCCTGCGGCAGGTCCTCGGAGAGCCAGTCGCGCTGGTTGTCGGTGAACCAGAGCTCGCCCGTCCTCGGATGGAAATCGAAGCCCACGGTGTTCCGGACGCCGCGCGCGACGATCTCCATGCCGCTGCCGTCGAGGTTGATGCGGCGGATGTGCGCGTGCGTGTCGGGCGACGGCTCGCAGATGTTGCAGGGGGCGCCGACCGGCACGTAGAGCTTGCCGTCGGGCCCGATCTTGATGAACTTCCAGCCGTGCGGGACGTCGCCCGGCAGGCTCTCGTAGACGACCGCGGGAGGGCCGGGGTTGTCGAGCGTGCTCTCGATGTTGTCGTAGCGCAGCACCTGCTTCGGCGTCGCCACGTAGAGCGAGCCCTTGTGGAACTCGATGCCGTTCGGGAGCATCAGCTTCTCGGCGATCGTCTTGACCTGGCGCCGGCCGCCCTGGTCGACGAGCGCGTAGATCTTTCCGGCGACGAAGAGGGAGCTCACGAAGACGGTGCCCTTGTCGCCTTCCCGGAGCCCGCGGGCATCGAGGACGTCGCTCGCGAAGACCTCGGCCTTGAAGCCGCGCGGCAATTTCAGCTTCGCGATCGGCAGCTTGTCGGCCGGCGTCGGGATCGGGAAGGCCGGGACCGGGGCCATGGACGCGCCCGGACCGCTCGACGGACGTCCGATCGCCCAGAACGGGACCTCTTCCTTGGGCGGCGCCGCGGGCGCCCGCCCCTGCTGCTGCGCGGCGACCGGAAGCGCCACGAGGCCCGTGAGACCCAGGACCAGGAACAGGAGACGCCGCATCATCGACGCTGTCGTCATGGCCGGTCCTCCCTGGGCCGACATGCTATCACCGGACGCCGGCGCAGGATGGTAGGCTTGCCGCGTGACCGAGCTCACCTCGCTCGCCACCCCGGTCGCCGCGCTGCTGCGACAGCGCAAGGAGACCATCGCCGTGGCCGAGTCGTCCGCAGGCGGGCTGATCTCCGCCGCCCTGCTCGCCGTTCCCGGCGCCTCCGCGTACTTTCTCGGCGGCGGCGTCATCTACACCCAGCCCGCGCGCCGCGCGCTGCTCGGCGTCCCGGACGACGGCGTCCGAGGCATCCGATCGAGCACGGAGGACTACGCCCGGCTCAAGGCGCGCACCATCCGGCAGCTCCTCGGGGCCACCTGGGGAGTCGCGGAGACGGGCGCCGCCGGCCCCACCGGCAATCGCTACGGCGACGCGGCCGGCCACACCTGCGTCGCCGTCGCCGGTCCGGTCGACCGCGCGCTGACGCTCGAGACGCACGTGGCCGACCGGGAGAAGAACATGTGGGCGTTCGCACGGGCGGCGTTCCTCCTCCTCGAGGCGGCGCTGAGCGAGACGCGCTGACCCGGCGCGCGTCGGGGAGCCACGCCATGGGAACCTCGTGGATCGTCCGGGGCGGCCGCGTGCTCGTCGGCGGCGACCTGGTGCGGGCTGACGTCCTGATCGAGGGCGACCGCATCGCCGCCGTGGGCCCGGTCGTGGCGGCGCCGGAGGGCGCCCGCAAGCTCGACGCCACGGGACGGCTCGTGCTCCCGGGCCTCGTCAACGCCCACACGCACGCGGCCAGCCACCTCGCGCGCGGGCGCGCCGGCAACTGGACGCTGGAGGACCTGCTGGTCTACGCGCCCGCCAACTCCGCCTCCCGCTCGCCCGACGACGAGTACCTGTCGACGGCCATCGGCGCCATCGAGATGCTGAAGACCGGCTGCACCGCCGCGTACGACCTCTACATGGCCATCCCGGCCATCACGGACGAGGCGATGGAGGCCGTCGTCCGCGCGTACACCGACGCCGGCATGCGCGCGGTCGTCGCGCCGGCGGTCGCCGACGTGGTGTTCCACCGCACCGTGCCCGGGCTCCTCGAGCTGCTGCCGGCGGATCTGCGCGGTGTCGTGGAGGCGATGCAGGCCGCGCCGGCGAAGGGGCTGCTGGAGCTGACGGAGCGCAGCATCCGGCGCTGGCACGGCGCGGCCGGGGGTCGCGTGCGCGCGGCCGTCGCGCCCACCATTCCCAACCAGGCCACCGACGAGTTCCTCGCGGGCTGTGCCCGCCTCGCGCGCGAGCACGGCGTCGGCGTGCACACGCACCTCGCCGAGTCGAAGGTGCAGGTGGTGGAGAGCCGGCGGCGGTGGGGCCGGTCCATCGTGGAGCGCCTCGCCGACCACGGACTCCTCGGCCCCGGCTTCGTCGGCGCCCACGCCGTGTGGCTCACCGGCGACGACATCCGGCGGCTGGCGGACGCCGGCGCCGCCGTCGCGCACAACCCCGGGAGCAACCTGCGCCTCGGCTGCGGCATCGCCCCCGTCCGCGAGATGCTGGACGCGGGGGTCGCGGTGGGGCTGGGGACCGACGGCTCCGTGTGCGCCGACAACCAGAACCTCTTCGAGGCGCTGCGGATCGCCTCCGTCGTCAGCACCGTGCGCTTCCCGCACGTGACGGACCGCTGGCTCGACGCCGGGACCGTGTGGAGCCTCGCCACGACGGGCGGCGCGCGCGTGCTGGGCCTCGCGGCCGATCTCGGCGCCGTGGCGCCCGGCCGCAAGGCCGACCTCGTCATGCTGCGCGCGGACTCGATCTTCCTCCGTCCCCTCGCCGACCCGCTGAACGCGCTCGTCTATGCCGAGACGGGCGCGAGCGTGGACACGGTGCTGGTCGACGGCCGGATCGTGCTCGAGGGCGGTCACGTCACCGGCCTGGACGAGGCGAGGATCTATGCGCGTGCGCAGGCCGCCGCGGACGCGCAGCGCGCCCGGAGCGCGGAGGCGTGGGCGCTCGCGCAGCGGATCGCGCCCTACGTGGCCGCGGCCTGCCGCGCCGCCGTCGCCACACCCTTCCCGGTCAACCGCTACGC
>DASUPA010000511.1:0-6451 GCA_036276335.1 Candidatus Methylomirabilota bacterium
GCCTACTTCTCCGGCGTGACGCAGACCATCGCGCAGGTCGCCGAGCGCAACGGCGTCCCGCACCTCAACGCGGAGTCGTCCTCGCCCGCGCTGACGGAGCGGGGGCTCAAGTGGTTCTTCCGCACGTCGCCGCACGACGGCCACTTCAGCCAGGCGATGTTCGACTTCATGCGCGACCTCGAGAAGCGGCGCGGCATGAAGGTCAAGTCGGTCGCGATCATGCACGAGGCCACCCAGTTCGGATCCGACTCCGCCAAGGTCCAGGAAGAGCTGGCGAGGAAGGCGGGCTACGAGGTCGCCGTCAAGATCACGTACCGTGACAAGGCGACGAGCCTGGACGCCGAGGTGGCCCGGCTGAAGGCCGCCAACGCCGACGTGTTCCTGCCGTCCTCGTACACGAACGACGCGATCCTCTTCGTCCGGACGGCCAAGAAGCTCGACTACAGCCCGAAGCTGCTCATCGCCCAGAACGCGGGGTGGACCGATCCGACGTTCGTGAAGGAGATGGGCGCGGACGCCGAGGGGCACATCACGCGCGCGCCGTTCGCGCTCGACATGGCCGCGAAGAAGCCGATGATCACGCAGGTCAACGAGCTGTTCCGGAAGACCGGCGGCCGTGACATCTCGGATGCCCCGGCGCGGGCATTCACGGGCTTCATGACGCTGGCCGACGCCATCAACCGGGCCGGGTCCACGGATCCCGAGGCGATCCGCAAGGCGCTGGTGGCGACCAACATCCCGCCCGAGCAGCTCATCATGCCGTGGACGGGCGTGAAGTTCGACGAGAAGGGGCAGAACAGCGGCGTGCGCGCCATCCTGCAGCAGGTGCAGAAGGGCACGTACGTCACGATCTACCCGTTCGAGCTCGCCGCCGCCGACGTGGTCTACCCGCTTCCCGCGTGGAAGGACCGTAAGTAGCGTGCCGCGGGCGGCCGGCGCGCGCCGCCGGCCGCCCTTCCACCCCGCGTGACCTCCGAGCTCGTTCTGCAGGGAGTGGTCGGCGGCCTCCTCATGGGCCTCGTCTACGCGCTCATCGCGGCCGGGCTCTCCCTCATCTTCGGGCTCATGGAGATCGTGAACTTCGCCCACGGCGAGATGCTCATGCTCGCGATGTTCGCGAGCTTCTGGACGTGGGCGCTGTGGGGCCTGGACCCGCTGCTCTCGCTGCCGCTGACCGCCGGCCTGCTGGCCGCGCTCGGCTGGGCGACCTATCGCGGCCTCGTCCGCTTCATCCTCGACGCGCCGATGCTGGCGCAGATCTTCGCGACGTTCGGTCTCGCCGTCTTCCTGCGCTCCGGCGCGCAGGCGCTGTGGGGCGCGGACTTCCACCTGGTGAAGGCGCCCCTGGTCGAGGGCCGGCTCGTCGCGGGCGGCGTCTTCGTCGGCCTGCCGCAGCTGGTCGCGAGCGGCGGCGCCCTGCTCGCCTTCGGCCTCCTCTACCTGTTCATCACCCGCACGGAGACGGGGCTGGCGCTGCAGGCGACGGCCCAGGACCGCCAGGCGGCCTCGCTCATGGGCATCGACACCCAGCGGATGTTCGCCCTCGGCTGGGCGGTCGGAGGCGCGTGCGTCGGCGTGGCCGGGGGGCTGCTGACGACGTTCTTCTACGTCTTCCCGGAGGTCGGCGCGCCGTTCGCGCTGCTCGCCTACGTCGCGGTCGCCCTCGGCGGCTTCGGCAACGTGCCGGCGACGCTCGCCGGCGGCGTGGTGGTCGGGCTGGTCGAGGTGCTGGGTGGCCTGCTCTTCGACCCCTCGCTGAAGCTCATCGGCGTGTTCGGTCTGTACCTCGTCGTGGTGCTGTGGCGACCGCAGGGTCTCTTCGGCCGCTTCTGATGGCGCGCGGGCGGCTCGCGCTCGGCGTCGCCCTGCTCGCGGCCGCGCTGCTCTTCCCCGCCTTCGTGACCCTGCCCTACCCGCGCGACGTCCTCATCCGCATCTTCCTCTTCGCGACCCTGGCCCAGGCGTGGAACATCCTGGCCGGCTACTGCGGCCAGATCTCGCTCGGCCACGCCATCTTCTTCGGCACCGGCGCCTACACGTCGGGCGTCTTCGTGGCCCGGGACGTCGCCTCGCCGTGGGCGGCCATGCTCGTCGGCGCGCTCCTCGCCGTGGTGCTCTCGCAGGTGGTCGGAGCCCCCGTGTTCCGCCTGCGCGGCCACTACTTCGCCATCGCCACCATCGCCGTCGGCGAGATCGTGCACATCCTCGCCGTCAACTGGGACTTCATCGGCGCCGCGCGCGGGCTCTACATCCCGATCAAGCGCCCGGACAGCCTCGTGAACTTCCAGTTCCACCAGTCCAAGGCCGTCTACTACTACATCGTGCTCGGCCTCCTGCTGCTGGGCCTCGGCGTCACCCGCCTCATCGAGCGCTCGCGCCTCGGCTACTACTTCCGCGCCGTGCGCGAGGAGCAGGACGCGGCGGCCAGCCTGGGCGTGCCGGTCGCGCGCACCAAGCGCGTGGCGTTCGCCATCTCGGCCGCCCTCACCGCGGCGTGCGGGACGTTCTACGCGCAATATCTCCTCTTCATCGACCCGGAGTCCGTGCTGCCGCTGTCGCTGTCGATCCTCATCTGCCTGGTGGCCGTGCTGGGCGGCGTCGGCACGCTGTGGGGGCCGCTGGTCGGCGCCGTCGTGCTGATCCCCCTGGGGGAGGTGACGCGGATCTACCTGGGGGGCACCGGCAAGGCGCTGGACCTCGTGATCTACGGCGCGCTCATCATGATCGTCTCGGTCGTGCAGCCGGCGGGCCTGGTCGGCATCGCGCGCCGCTTCCGGCGCGCGGCATGAGCCTGCTGGAGATCGCCGGCGTGACGAAGCGCTTCGGCGGCCTCGTCGCCAATCGCGACGTGTCGTTCACCGTCGCGCCCGGTGAGCTGGTGGGCGTCATCGGTCCCAACGGCGCCGGCAAGTCGACGCTCTTCGACGTGGTCACGGGGTTCCAGCGTCCCGACGCGGGCACCGTGCACCTGGACGGCGAGGACATCACCCGCCGGCGGCCGGACGAGATCAGCCGGCGCGGGGTGGCGCGGACGTTCCAGAAGCTGCGGCCGTTCACGGGCATGACCGCGCTCGAGAACGTCATGGTCGGCGCCTTCCAGAAGACCAGCCACGTCGCGGACGCGCGCGACATCGCGCGTCGCGCGCTCGCCTCCGTGGGCCTCGGCGACAAGGCCGACGCGCACGCACAGGGCCTGTCCACCGGCCAGCGCAAGCGCCTGGAGCTGGCGCGCGCGCTGGCGACGGCGCCGCGGCTGCTCCTGCTCGACGAGGTGACGGGCGGCGTGGACCAGGCGACCGTGCCGGGGCTGATCCGTCTCGTCCGCGACCTCCACGCGGGCGGCCTCGCGCTCGTCGTCATCGAGCACAACATGCGGGTCATCATGGAGATCTCGCAGCGAATCGTGGCGCTCCAGCTGGGCCAGGTCATCGCCGACGCGCCGCCGGCGGACATCGTGCGCGACCGCCGGGTCATCGACGCCTACCTCGGCGAGAGCTGGCGCGCATGACGCAGCCGCCCACCATCTCGACCAGCCCACCCGCGGCTCGAGCCGGCGCATGACGGAGCCGCCGGCCATCTCGACCAGCCCACCCGCGGCTCGAGCCGGCCACGCGCCACCCGCTCCAACCATGCTCGAGGTCCGCGACCTCGAGGTGCTCCTCGGCGACTACCAGGTGCTCTGGGGCGCGCGCCTGGCCGTCGCGCCGGGCGAGATCGTCGCGCTGCTCGGCCCGAACGGCAGCGGGAAGTCGACGCTGATGAACAGCGTCTCCGGCCTGCTGCGGCCGCGCGCCGGCCGCATCACGTTCGAGGGGCGGGAGATCGCGGGCGAGCCGGCGCACCGCATCGTGGGCCGCGGCATCAGCCACGTGCTGGAGCGGCGCCGCCTGTTCCCGTACCTCACCGTCCGCCAGAACGTCTGGCTCGGCGGCTACCACGCCGCCGCCCGCGCCGCCCGCGAGGAGCAGTTCGAGCGCGTGACCCGGCTGTTCCCGATCATCGCGACGCGGGCCGCGCAGAGCGCGCAGTCGCTGTCGGGGGGCGAGCAGCAGATGGTGGCGATCGCCCGCGGCCTCATGGCGCGGCCCCGTCTGCTGATGATCGACGAGCCGTTCCTCGGCCTCGCCCCGCGTGTCGTGAGCGAGCTCACCGAGGCCATCCGGCGCGTCAATGCCGAGGGCCTCACCATCCTCTTCATCGAGCAGAACGTGGAGCTGGCGCTGTCGATCGCCTCCCGCGGCTACGTGCTGGAGTCCGGTCGAACCGTCGTCGACGGCCGCTCCGCCGACCTCCTGCGCTCGCCCGAGGTCCGTCGCATTTTCCTCGGCGGCTGAGGTGGCGCCCCAACCGCCGTCTGGATTCGAGGACACGCGGAAGAACACCGGCCGCTTGACGCGTGCGCCCGGCCCGTGGTCTAAGGACACACCCGGAGGGTGCGACATGAAGCTCAGCGGCGAGCAGCTCGAGAGTCTCTACACGACGATGGTGAAGATCCGCCGGTTCGACGAGCGCACGGCCGAGCTCTTCGTCGAGGGCCTCGTGAAGGGCACCGCGCACTCCTACGTCGGCGAGGAGGCGGTGGCGGCGGCGGCGTGCGCCAACCTCCGCGTCGACGACTACATCGTCGGCACGCATCGCGGCCACGGCCACTGCATCGCCAAGGGCGCCCGCATGGACCGCATGATGGCCGAGCTCATGGGCCGGGTGGACGGCTACTGCCGCGGCCTCGGCGGGTCGATGCACATCGCGGCCCTCGACCTGAACATCCTCGGCTGCAACGGGATCGTGGCGGCGGGGCTGCCGATCGGCACCGGCGCCGCGCTGGCCGCGCGCATCCGCCAGACGGACCGAGTCGTCATCGCCTTCTTCGGCGACGGCGCGTCCAACCAGGGCGTCGTGCACGAGTCGCTCAACCTGGCCGCCGTCTGGAAGCTGCCCGTCGTCTTCCTGTGCGAGAACAACCAGTACGCCCTGTCCACGGCCTCGCGGCGGACGGTGGCCGGCGAGTCGATCGCCGGGCGCGCTGCCGCCTACGCCATCCCGGGCGTCCGCGTGGACGGCAACGACCTGCTCGCCGTGTACGAGGCGGTGCAGACGGCGGTGGCGCGGGCGCGGGCCGGCACCGGCCCCACGCTGATCGAGGCGGTGACCTACCGGTGGGGCGGCCACTCGATGCGCGCGAACCTTCCCGACTACCGCACGAAGGACGAGGAGCGCGAGTGGATGGAGCGCGACCCGATCGCCCGCGTGCGGCCCGAGCTCGAGCGCGCCGGGACGACCCTCATGCGGATCAAGGAGCTGGAGGAGGCCGTCGAGCTGGAGCTCGATCGCGCGGTGGCCTTCGCCAGGGACAGCGCGGAGCCGACGGTGGAGATCATGGAGTCCTCCGTGTACGCGCCGCACGCGCCGGCGACGGAGCCGGCCGATCGCAGCGGTCCCGAGCGGACGATGGCGGAGGCGCTGAACGAGGCGCTGCACGCCGAGATGGCCCGCGACGACCGCGTCTTCGTCATGGGCGAGGACGTCTCCCTCATCGGCGGGATCTTCGGGGTCACGCGCGGGCTGCGCGACGCCTTCGGCGAGGAGCGCGTGCGCGACACGCCGATCTCGGAGGCGGGATTCCTCGGCGCCGGCGTCGGCGCTGCCATCGCCGGCCTGCGCCCCATCGTGGAGATCCAGATCTGGGACTTCATCGCCGTGACCATGGACCAGGTCGTCAATCAGGCCGCGAAGTTCCGGTACATGCTCGGCGGCGGTCCGACGGTGCCGCTCGTCATCCGCGGTCCGCAGGGCGGCGGCATCCGCCTGGCCGCGCAGCACTCGCAGAGCCTGGAGGCCTGGTTCGCGCACGTGCCGGGGCTCGTGGTGGTGGCGCCGTCGACGCCGTACGACGCCAAGGGCCTGCTCGCGTCGGCCATCCGCGACGACAATCCCGTCATCTTCCTCGAGCACAAGGCGCTCTACGCCGTGAAGGGCCCGGTGCCGGCCGGGCCGTACGCCATTCCGCTCGGCCGGGCCGACGTCAAGCGCGAGGGCTCGGACGTGACCGTGATCGCCACGCAGGCGATGGTGGCGCGCGCGCTCGCCGCGGCCGCCGAGCTGGAGAAGGACGGCATCAGCGTGGAGGTCGTCGATCCGCGGACGCTGGTGCCGCTCGACGAGGCGACCATCCTCGCCTCCGTGCGCAAGACGCACCGGCTGGTGGTCGCGCACGAGGCGGTGAAGCGCGGAGGCTTCGGCGCCGAGCTGGCCGCGCTGGTGGTGGAGAAGGCGATCGACGACCTCGACGCGCCGGTGGTCCGCGTCGGCGCGCGCGCGGTGCCGATGCCCTACAACGACGCGCTCGAGCGCGCGACGATCCCGGGCCAGGCCGACATCGTGGCGGCGGTGCGCAGCCTGTTCTGAGGCTCCGACGCCGTCAGCACGATGTCCGTGGCCGGGCCCAGCGTGG
>DASUPA010000512.1:0-10791 GCA_036276335.1 Candidatus Methylomirabilota bacterium
GACCTTCACCTTGCGGCCCTGGGCCAGGATGTTGACGGTGCCGTCCTCGTTGAGGGACAGGTACACGCCGTACGTCGACGGCGGCGCGCAGAGCTTGTCGACCTCTTCCTTGAGCGCGGTGATCTGCTCGCGCGCCTCGTAGAGGGCGTTCACGAGCTTCTCGTTCTGGTTGAACGCCTGGACGAGCTGACGGTTCGCCTCGCGCAGCTTGTTCTCGAGGACCATGAAATCCTTGGGCGTGTCCTCGAGCTTCTTCCGGAGGTGGACGGTCTCCGCTTCGAGCGATCGGACGTAAGCCTGTAGGTCTTGCACCTGTATCTCGTACTCCGTAAGGCGTCGGCGCGTGCTCGAGTCCGACATTGACGCGGGGAGGAACTTCGAGAAGCCTTCGCGGCCCGGGCTACTCTTTTTGTCGAACTCCTTCATAGCCCATCCCTTCTCTCTTGACCCCTCGTGCGCCGCTCGTGCTCGAGCTCGTCCGTCGCTGAACGAGTATAGGCGGCCGTGAAAAAGAAAGTCAAGGTTGTCAGGTCCTTCGGCGGCGTTTCGGGCCGCCGTTTTCGCTCGTTTTACGGTGGCGGTGCGCGCGCCGGTTCGCCCGACGTCAACGTCCCGCGCCCGCCCACCACTTACGCAAGTTCTGTACCGAGGATGTTGACGTCGAAACCTTTGGCGCCGACACCAGGTTCCACGTATAAAGATGTGGATGCGCTGTCTGTCGTCGCTGCGCGCCTGCTTATTCATCCTCCTCGTCGTCGCCGGCCCCGTCCTGTCGCTCGCGGTTCCCGTCGATGCGTCCGCGCAGGGCCGGCGTGAGCTCCGCGTCGGCGTTGCGGGCGTCCCGCCGGCGCTGGAGCCGGCGACCGCGCTCGAGGGCGCCATGCCCCTCATCGCACGGCAGGTATTCGACACGCTCGTGGCGTATCGCGAGGGCTCGACGGAGGTCGAGCCGGCGCTGGCGACGCGGTGGGCCGTCTCGCGCGATGGTCTGACGTGGTCCTTCACGCTCCGGAATGGTGTGACCTTTCACGATGGCACACCCCTGACCGCCACCGAGGTCGCTTCCAGCTTCACGCGGAGCCTCAAGGCCGATCCGGCGACACCCGCGACGGCCTGGGCGGCGCTGCTGCGAGGAGTGCCGGGCGTCATCAAGGACGTGCGGGCCGCGGATCGTCACACCGTGCACCTGGTCCTGGTGCAGCCCTACGCGGCACTCCTGACGGTGCTCGCCCATCCCGCGATGTCCGTCGCACGGCTCGGGCCGCCCGTCGACGGGATCACCCGGCTCGTCGGCACCGGCGCCTACCGCGTCGTGGACACCTCCCCCGGGCGCATGGCGCTGGAGGCCGTGAGCACGCACTGGGCCGGCCCGCCTCGCACGGAGCGGATCGTGTTCCTGGAGGTCAGCAGCGACGACCACGCCGAGGCGGAGTTCGAGGCGGGAGCGCTCGACGTGTGGTTCCCGCCGGGCCCGCCCCGGCGGCTGAGCGGCGCGCTCTCGATCCCGGGCCTTCACGTCGGCTACCTGGCCTTCCAGACGGAGAAGGAGCCGTTCTCGAGCAAGAAGCTGCGCCAGGCCGTCGCCGCCGCAGTCGATCCGGCGGTGCTGGGCGGCGCGCTCGGGCGCACCGCGGTGCCGCTCCAGTCGTTCCTGCCGCCCGGAGCGTGGGCGCGCCGCGAGGGGAGCCCCGTGCTGGGGGGGACCCGCGATCAGGTGAAGACGCTCCTGCGCGACGGCGGCTGGCCACAGGGCGCCACCCCGGTCCTGCTGATCCCGGGCGACGCTGCCGGCATCGACGCGCCGCGGCTCGCCAAGGCGATGACGCAGATGCTGGGCGGCGCCGACATCCCGGTCCGGGTGAAGATCGAGCCGACCAGCATGGTGCGCGCGGCGCTGGAGAGCGGCGCGCACGAGCTGGCGCTCGCCGAGGCCTCGGTCGTCGGCGGTGATCCGCACCTGTTCCTGTTCCCGCTGTCCACGAGCGAGGGCGCCCGACCGGGGCCCAAGGCGCTCAACTTCTCCTTCTATCGCAACCCGCGCCTGGACGACGTCCTCATCCGCGCCAGCCAGCTGTCCTCGCGCCACGAGCGCATGCGCCTCTATCATCGCGGTCAGGCGCTGCTGGCCGAGGACATGCCCTGGCTGCCGATCTACGTCCGCCTGGTGTGGGGCGTCGCGCGCCCCGAGGTACGGGACCTCCGGCTGCATCCCACGGGCTTCCACCGGCTCACGACCGCCGTCCTCGCGCACTGAGGGCCGGCGCTCCGCCCGGGCGAAAGGCCCGGGGCCGGGACGGCGCCGCCTCCGTCGTGTGTCGCAACTCCGCGTCAGTTCCGCATCCGCGCGCGCTCGATGGGTCTGGCATCCACATTGCCTTTCTCGGCGGCGACACTCACGAGGAGGGACGACGATGTCACGGAGACAGAGGGTGCCCATCGTACTCGCCGGCCTGCTCTTCCTCCTCGCGGCCGTTGCCGAGGTCGCGACGAGCCGGGTTGGCGCGACCGTCGACCCGGACGTCATCGAGGCGACCCGCCGAGCGGCGCTCATTCGCGTCGAGGTGGCGCTCGCGCGGGATGACGTGACGTCGGCGCTGAGCGCATGGCAGGAGGCGTACGGGCTGGCGCGACAGAGCCGCTCGTGGAGTGGCCTCGTGGAGGCCGCCGAGGCGCATCTCCGGATCGGGGCCGCGGCCAACGCCTCCGCCGCCGCGGCGCCTCGGGCGCGGGAGCTCTACCTCGCCGCGCTCGGTCGCGCACGCGCCGACCGGTCCGTGGAGGGGGCGCTGCGCGCGGCCGAAGGCTTCGCCGGGCTCGGCGATCACGCCGCCACCCGGCTGGCCCTGCGGCTGGCCGCCTCGCTCGCCGCGCGAAGCGGCGACGGCGCCGCCGCCTCGCGCGTGGAGATCGCGCGCGCCCGCCTGCTCGACGGCCGGACCGACCTCGCCTCCCGGACGTAGCACGTCCCGCGGCGCGCCACCGCGTTGCGCGGCGGCGCGCCGCCGTGCTAGAACCAGACCGTGCCCCCGCCCCGTCGCTCCCGGGGGCGCTCGTGTTTTTGCCGATGCCATCGATCGCCGAGACCGTCACCGAGACGATTCACTGGGTGTTCCCCGAGCACGCGGGCGCCCCCGGTCAGATCCATGGCGGCCGGATGATGCAGTGGATCACCCGGGCGGGCACGCTGGCCGCGGCGCGGGTGGCCCGGGGCACGGTCGTCCTGGGGGCCATGGACGACATCGACTTCCTGCACCCGGTGAAGGTCGGCGAGATCGCCATCCTCCGGGCGCGCGTGGAGTACGTCGGCACCTCCTCGCTCGAGGTCGGCGTGCGGGTGTGGGGGGAGAACGTGACCACCGGCGCGCGGACGGTGACGCTCAACTCGCACCTCGTGTTCGTCCACGTCGACGAGGAGGTCCGGCCGCGGCCGGTGGGGGTCAAGATCGAGCCGCGCGACGCGGCCGAGGAGGCGCTCGTCGAGGCGGCGCGGGCGCGACGGGAGCAGCGGCGCGCCCGGTTCGCGCACAAGGCGGCGCGACTGCGGGACATCGACACCTCGGCCAACGAGGAGTTCCAGTGGCGGTTCGAGTCAGCGCGCTCGGTCTTGCCGGAGGACGCGCTGTTCGGCAACATGATGTTCCCGGGCAAGATGCTGATGGAGCTGGACGAGGCGGGCGGCATCCTGTCGATGCGCTACTGCCGCGGCTTCGTGATGACGGCGTGCCTGGACGCGATGGACTTCTACACGCCGATCTACACGCACGAGGTGGTGACCTTCAAGGCCGGGCTGAACCACGTGGGCAGCTCCTCGCTCGAGGTCGGCGTGAAGGTGCTGGCGGAGCAGCCGTGGAGCGGCGAGATGCGCCATGCCTGCACGGCCTACCTCACGTACGTCCACCTGGGCGGCGACCTGCGTCCGCAGCCGTGCCGGCCGTTCACGCCCGGCACGGCCGGCGAGCGGCGTCGCTGGGAGGGCGCGCTCGCGCGCCGCAGCCGGCGCCTGGAGCGGGTGAAGCGGCTCAAGGCCGCACTCTCGAACGAAAGAGGATAGAGCGATGTCAGGGCACTCCCGCTGGTCGCAGATCAAGCGCAAGAAGGGCAAGGCGGACGTTCAGCGCGGCAAGCTGTTCTCCAAGATCCTTCGCGAGATCACGGTGGCCGCCCGGAACGGCGGCGGCGATCCCAAGGCCAACATGCGGCTCAAAGCCGCCATCGAGTCGGCCAAGGAAGCCAACATGCCGGCCGACAACATCAAGCGCGCGGTGCAGAAGGGCACGGGGGAGCTGCCGGGCGAGTCGTACGAGGAGATCACGTACGAGGGCTACGCGCCGGGCGGCGTCGCCGTCATGATCGATGTCCTCACCGACAACCGCAACCGCACGGGCCCCGAGATCCGGCACACCTTCGAGAAGTTCGGCGGCAACATGGGATCGTCCGGCGCCGTGGCGTGGATGTTCGAGCGCAAGGGCATCATCACCGCCGACGCCGAGAAGATCTCGGAGGACGAGCTGCTCGACAAGGCGCTCGAGGCGGGCGCGACGGACCTCCGCCGGGTGGAAAAAGCTTTCGAGATCACGACGGCGCCTGCTCAAATGGACGCGGTGCGCGACGCGCTCGCCCAGGCGCGCGTGCCGATCGTCGAGGCGCAGGTCACGTACGTGCCGCAGTCGACGGTCCGGGTCGAGGGCAAGGAGGCGACCTCGGTGGTCAAGCTCATCGAGGCGCTGGAGGAGCTGGACGACGTTCAGTCCGTCTACGCGAACTACGACATCCCCGACGAAATTCTCGAGGCCATCTCGGCTGCCTAGCCTCCGGATCCTCGGCGTCGATCCCGGCCTCGTCGGCACCGGCTACGGGCTCATCGAGCCCGGGCCGGGAGGCCTCACCGTCGTCGCCACCGGCGTCATCACCACCGGCGCCGCGCAGCCGCTCGACGCCCGGATCGCCCTCATCCACGCGGCGATGGATCGCCTGCTCGCGGAGCACGCGCCGGGCGCGCTGGTCCTCGAGGACCTCTACTCGGAGTACCGGTTCCCGCGCACGGCGCTCCAGATGGCTCACGCGCGCGGCGTGATCTGCCTGGCCGCCCGGCAGCGCGGGGTCGAGGTGCGCACGCTGGCGCCGGCCGAGGTGAAGCGCGCCGTCGCGGCCAACGGCGCGGCCTCGAAGGCGCAGGTCCAGGAGGCCGTGCGCCGGCTGCTGTCGCTGCCGGTCGCGCCCCGGCCCTCGCACGTCGCCGACGCCCTGGCCCTGGCCGTCACCGGCTTCTCGCGCGCGGGAGGACGCATCCGATGATCGCTACGCTGACCGGCCGCCTGCGACGCAAGCTCGAGGATCGCATCGTGCTGGAGTGCGCCGGCATCGGCTACGAGGTCTACCTGCCGCCGATCGCGCTGCGGGCGCTCGAGGGCGTGACCGCGGAGGCCGGCGACAAGGCGAGCGAGCTCGCGCTCGTCATCTACTATCACGCCACCCGGGACCAGCCGCGGCCGGTGCTGATCGGGTTCACGTCCGATCTCGACAAGGAGTTCTTCGAGAAGCTCATCACCGTGAAGGACATCGGGCCCATGGTGGCCGCGCGCGCGCTCGCCGCCCCGGTGGCCGAGCTGGCCGCCGCCATCGCGCGCCAGGACGAGAAGTACCTGCGCGCGCTGCCCGGCATCGGGCCCCAGAAGGCGAAGAACATCGTCGCCCAGCTGCAGGCCAAGGTCGGCAAGTTCGCGCTCGCGCGCGAGGACGCGCCCGCGCACGGCCCCGCCGCCGCGCCGGGAGCGCCGGCGGACGCCGAGGGCCTGCGCGAGCTGGTGTGGGAGGTGCTCACGCGGCAGCTCGGGCACCGTCCGTCGGAGGCCTCGCAGCTCATCACCGACGCGCTCCGCCGCCGGCCGGACGTGGCGACGCCGGAGGAGCTGTTCGACGAGATCTATCGCGGGCAGGCGGCGGCGAAGGCGAGGGCGTGAGCGTGGCGGCTCCGGACGACGGCCGCATGCTGAGCCGCGCGGCGGCGCCCGAGGACGTCCAGTTCGAGCGCGCGCTCCGCCCGCGGTCCTTCGACGAGTACGTGGGGCAGGACCAGGCGGTGGCGAGCCTCCGCGTGTCGGTGGCGGCGGCGCAGCAGCGCGGCGAGTGCGTCGACCACGTGCTCCTCTACGGCCCCCCCGGCCTGGGCAAGACCACGCTGGCCGGAATCATCGCCAACGAGATGGGCACCACGCTCGTCACCACGTCGGGCCCGGCCATCGAGCGCGGCGCGGACCTGATGGGCATCCTGACGAACCTGAACGAGAACGACGTGATGTTCATCGACGAGATCCACCGGCTGCCCCGCGCGGTCGAGGAGCTCCTCTATCCGGCCATGGAGGACTTCTCCGTCAACTTCGTCATCGACAAGGGCATGCACGCCCGCACGCTGAAGTACGCGCTGCGCCCGTTCACGATGGTGGCGGCGACGACCCGTCCGGGCATGCTGTCGGCGCCGCTGCGCGAGCGGTTCGGCATCTTCCACCACCTGGACTTCTACTCGGAGGACGAGCTCACGCGCATCGTGGCGCGCTCGGCCGCCATCCTCGAGGCGCGCGCGGACGCGTCGGGCTCCCGCGAGATCTCGCGCCGGTCGCGCGGCACCCCCCGCATCGCCAACCGGCTGCTGCGCCGCGTGCGCGACTACGCCCAGGTCAAGGCCGACGGCGTCATCACCGAGCAGGTCGCGCGGGAGGCGCTGGCGAGCGAGGGCGTGGACGCCCGCGGGCTCGACAAGCTCGACCGCCGCTTCCTCGAGGCGATCATCGACGTGTACGGGGGCGGGCCGGTCGGCATCGAGGCGGTGGCCGCCACCATCAACGACGAGGCGGAGACGCTGTCGGAGATCGTCGAGCCGTACCTGCTCAAGATCGGCTTCATCGCCCGGGAGCCGCGCGGCCGGCGCGTGACGCGCGAGGCGTACACTCACCTGGGGAAGCCCGCGCCGGCCGGGCCGGGCTCGGCGTCGGGGCAGGGCGCACTCTTTGAGTGACGAGGGTGTGATGAACGACCTGGGCAAGATGCTGCTCGTGATGGGGCTGGTGGTCGCCCTCGTCGGCGTCGTCCTGATGCTCGCCGGCCGCGTGCCGTGGCTCGGTCGCCTCCCGGGCGACATCTACGTCGAGCGCGGCAACTGGTCCTTCTACTTTCCGCTCATGACCTCGATCGTGGTCTCGGTGCTGCTCACGCTGCTCTTCTGGCTCTTCGGCCGCCGGTGATCCGCGCGCTCGCGGCGCTCGCCGTGGTGCTGCTGGGCGCGAGCGGCGCCGCCGCCCAGTCCACCATCCGCGTCGCCGTCGTCGACAGCGCGCGCGTCGCCGAGCTGCGGGGCACCGACATCGACGTGAGCGAGCTCGGGGCGGGCGGCGCGAGCTGGCGGACGAGCGTCGTCCGCGCCGTCCCCGCCGGCGCGCTGGTGGAGGTCGACGGCCGGCGCGGCGCCGCGTTCCGCCTGCGCAGCGACCGGCCGATCCGGCTGAACGGCCGCGACTATCCCGCCACGATCGAGGTCGTGCGCAGCGGCGACGGGGTGGCGGTCATCAACGAGCTGCCGCTGGAGGAGTACGTGGTCGGCGTCGTCCGCGCCGAGGCGGTGGAGACGTGGCCGCTCGAGATGCTGCGCGCCCAGGCCGTCGTCGCCCGCACCTACGCGGCGTACCACCGGCTGATCGGGGCGGCCCGGCCGTTTCACATCCTGGCCTCGACGGCGCACCAGCAATACGCGGGGCGCGTGCCGCCCGGCTCGCCGATCTGGGCCGCGGTGCGCGACACGGCCGGGCAGGTGCTGCTGTGGGAGGGCGAGGTGTTCCCGGCCTTCTACCACACCGAGAGCGGCGGCTACACCGAGGATCCGCGCAGCGTGTTCGCGGCGCGCAACATGCCCGGGCTCAAGCCGGTGCGCTGCACCTTCTCCGCCGCCGCCGGCTCGCCCCACGTCTACTGGAGCCTCGACCTCCGGCTGCGCGATCTGTCGGACACGCTCCGCCGCCACGGCATCGAGGTCGGCCGCGTGCTGGCGATCGAGATCACCGAGCGGACGCCGTCGCTGCGGGCGGCGATGCTGAACGTGCGGGGGGATCTGGCCAGCATCGCGCTGCGCGGCAACGACTTCCGGCGGATGCTCGGGTACGACACGGTCAAGTCCACGCTCTTCGCGGTCGCCCTCGACGGCGAATGGGCCCGGTTCTCGGGCCGCGGCTACGGTCACGGTGTCGGCATGTGCCAGTGGGGCGCGAAGGGGATGGCCGAGCAGGGCTACTCCGCGCGCCAGATCCTCGAGTTCTTCTACCCCGGCGCCTCCCCCGGCTCCCTCGACACCCGCGCCGCGAAGTGACCCAAGCCCTACCGAACGGCGAGCGCCGCCACCAATGACGGGGGAGCGCCGCGACCGTTGACTTTGGAGCGCCGCCACCGATGACCGGGGAGCGCAGCCACCGTCCATCTGGATCAGGCCACCCACGGTCCGAGCCGGCCTTAAACGCTTCGCTCCAATTATTACCCGACATGCGGGTCGGCGTGGTCACGCGCGCGGAGGAGTTTCCGGAGGCGCGGCGGCCGGCGTACAAGCTGGAGATCGATTTCGGGCCCGAGCTCGGCGTCAAGCGCTCCAGCGCGCAGATCACGCGGCGCTACCGTCCCGGCGAGCTGCGTGGCCGCCGCGTCATCGCCGTGGTGAACTTCCCGCCCAAGCGCATCGGCCCGTTCGTGTCCGAGGTCCTGGTGCTGGGCGCCTACGACGAGCAGGGCGACGTGATTCTGCTGGCGCCCGACGCGCCCGTCGCCCCGGGCAGCCGGATCGGCTGAGCCGGGTCCCGTCGCCCCCGCCGCCGCGGTCTCCGCGCGGCCATCGCGCCATGTAGACTTGTCGGTCGTGAACGTCGCCGACTTCGACTACGACCTGCCCGCGGACCTGATCGCCCAGGCCCCCGCGGAGGCGCGCGACGCCTCGCGGCTCCTCGTGGTGGACCGCGCGACGGGCGCGCTCGCCGACCGCGCGTTCGGCGATCTCCCCGCGCTCCTGCGGGCGGGCGACTGCCTCGTGGTCAACGACTCCCGCGTGATCCCCGCGCGCGTGCTGGCCGAGGCCGAGCGCGGCCGGCCGGTGGAGCTGCTCTTCGTCGCGCCCGCGAGCGCGACGGCGTGGCGCGCGCTGGTCCGTCCCGGCCGCCGCTGCCGGGCGGGCGCGCAGCTCCGCGCGGGCGGCGGGCGGCTGCGCGTGGCCGCCGTCGAGGCCGACGGCGCGCGCCTCGTCGTCCGCGAGGACGGCACGATCGACGCGCTGCTCGACGCGCACGGTGTGCCACCGCTGCCGCCCTACATCGCGCGCCACGCCAAGCCGGCGCCGGAGGACTGGGAGCGCTACCAGACGGTCTACGCGGAGCCGCCGGGGTCGGTGGCGGCCCCCACGGCCGGCCTGCACTTCACCACGGCGCTGCTGGAGCGCCTGCGCGCGGGCGGGGTGGAGGTGCACGCGGTGACGCTGCACGTCGGCCCGGCGACCTTCCGGCCGGTGACGAGCGCCACCGTGGAGGGGCACACGATCCCGGCCGAGCCCGCCGTGGTGCCGGCGGCGACGGCGGACGCGGTCAATCGCGCACGGGCCGAGCGGCGGCGTGTCGTCGCGGTCGGGACGACGACCACGCGGGCGCTCGAGGCGGCCGTCGGCGTCGACGGGCGGGTGGCGCCGCTCGCGGGCCCGGCCGCGCTGACGATTCGTCCCGGCCACCGCTTCGGCGCCGTCGACGCCGTCCTGACCAACTTTCACCTCCCGCGCTCGTCGCTGCTCCTGCTCGTGGCAGCCTTCGGCGGCCGCGACCTGGTCCTGCGCGCGTACCGCCACGCCGTCGGTGCCCGCTACCGCTTCTACTCCTACGGCGACGCCATGCTGCTCCAGTGACCTTCGAGGTGCTGGCCACCGACGGCGCCGCGCGGCGCGGGCGATTGACGACCGCGCACGGGGTCGTCGACACGCCCGTCTTCATGCCCGTCGGAACCCAGGCGACGGTGAAGGCGCTGACGCCGGATGATCTCGAGACGGCCGGCGCGCGGATCGTGCTCGGCAACACGTACCATCTCCTGCTCCGGCCGGGCCACGACCTGGTCCGCGAGCTCGGAGGCCTCCACCGGTTCATGAGCTGGCCGGGCGCCATCCTCACGGACTCCGGCGGCTTCCAGGTCTGGAGCCTGGCGAAGCTGCGCAAGGTCACCGAGGACGGCGTCGAGTTCCGCGCGCCGCTCGACGGCTCGCTGCGCTTCCTGTCGCCGGAGGGGGTCATCGAGATCCAGCGTGCGCTCGGCTCCGACATCGCGATGGTGCTGGACGAGTGTCTCGCGTACCCGGCCACCCGGGAGACCACGGAGCGGTCGCTGGCCCTGACGCGCCGCTGGGCGGAGCGCTGCCGGGCCGCCCACGCCTCCGGCGGGGACGGCCAGGCGCTCTTCGGCATCGTCCAGGGCGGGACCGACGAGGAGCTGCGCCTGCGGGCGGCGGCCGAGACGGTGGCCCTCGGCTTCGACGGCTACGCGATCGGCGGCATGGCCGTGGGTGAGCCGAAGTCGCGGATGTACGCGCTGACCGAGCTCGTGGCGCGGGCGCTGCCGCCGGAGCGGCCGCGGTATCTGATGGGGGTAGGCAAGCCGGAGGACCTGGTGGAGAGCGTCGCGCGCGGCGTCGACATGTTCGACTGCGTGCTGCCGACGCGGAACGCGCGCAACGGCCAGGCCTTCACCAGCGAGGGGACGGTGACCATCAAGCAGGCGCGCTGGACGCGC
>DASUPA010000513.1:0-4038 GCA_036276335.1 Candidatus Methylomirabilota bacterium
TCCGGCCGAACGCCCAGAACACCGACGCCGAGATGGCCGCCGAGCTCACGCGCATCGCCGAGAGCATCGGAGGGGGCCTCAACGGTCCCCTCCGAAGCCTCCCCCGGGAGGAGGATGGCGCGGGCGAAGCCCGCGCTCGAAGCGGTTGATCGTCGGCGTGCGGTGACTCGGTCTCTCAGTTCATGAGTTTTGCGAAGGCGTCCAGGCGGGGGAGGACGGAGTCGCGGGGCTCGGAGGGGAGGCCGAAGATGGCGCGCGAGACGCCGGCGGCGGCGAGGGCCTCGAGCGCCGGCTTCTTCGGCGGCGCGAAGAAGAGCGAGACGGGCGCCGACTTCGGATCGCGGCCGGCCTTCTGCAGGCGCTCGCGCAGCTCGGGGATGCGCTCCACGGGGTTCCGGTTGCCGCGCATGATCGGCATCCAGCCGTCGCCGTACTCGACGACGCGGTCGAAGGTGGTGGCGCCGTCGCCGCCGATGATGACGGGCGGGTGGGGCTTCTGGAGCGGCTTGGGATCCGCCCAGATCTTGTCGAAGCGCACGAGCTCGCCGCGGAACTCGGGCTCCTTCTGCGTCCAGATCGCCTTCATGGCCAGCACCCGCTCCCGCAGCAGCCGCCACCGGGACTTCCAGGCGGTGCCGTGGTTCGCCATCTCCTCGGCGTTCCAGCCGCCGCCGATGCCGAACAGCACGCGGCCGCCCGACAGGCGGTCGAGCGTCGCCACCTCCTTGGCCGTCGTGATGGGGTCGCGCTCGATGACGAGGCAGATCCCGGTGCCGAGCCGGAGCCGGCGCGTGACGGCGCCGGCGGCCATCAGGGCGACGAACGGGTCGTAGGACGACCAGTAATCGCGCGGCAGCTCGCCGCCGCCCGGCCAGGGGCTGCGCCGGCTGGCGGGGATGTGGGTGTGCTCGGGGAACCAGACCGACTCGAAGCCGCGCTCCTCGAGGGCGCGCCCCAGCTCGTCGGGCGCGATCGCATACTCGGTCGGGAACATCACGACGCCGTAGTCCATGAAAGCCTCCTCAGCTCGAGAAGATGCGCTTCAGCTCCTGGCTCGGGAGGGCGCGGCGGACCCAGGTGAACGCGCCCCGGTCCCGCATCTCGCGCGCGCCGTCGAGAAACGCCGCCAGCGCCAGCCGCGACAGCGCGCCGCCGACGCTGACGCGCTTGACGCCCGCCTCCGCCAGCTGCGCGAGCGTCAGCGCCGGATCGGCGGCGCTCATGACGACGTTCACCGGCCGGCTCACCGCCGCGGTGACGGTGCGGATGGTCGCGAGATCCCGGAGCCCGGGCGCGTAGAGCACGTCGGCGCCGGCCTTCTCGAAGGCCTGCAGGCGCTTGATGGTGTCGTCCAGGTCGAGCCGCCCGTGCAGCAGGTTCTCCGCGCGGGCGGTCAGCACGAACCGGAAGGGCAGCGCGCGGGCGGTCTCGACCGCGGCGTGCACGCGCTCGACGGCGAGGGCGAAGTCGTAGATGGGCCGGCGCGGGTCGCCGGTGGCGTCCTCGATGGAGCCGCCCACGACGCCCGCCTCGGCGGCCAGGCGGATCATCTCGGCGGCCTCGCGCGGCGCGTCGGCATAGCCGTTCTCGAGGTCGGCGTTCACCGGCAGGTCCGTGGCCGCCGCGATCACGCGACAGTTGTCGAGCACCTCGCGCCGGCTGACCGCGTTCGTCCCGTCGACGCGGCCGAGGCTGTTCGCGAGTCCCAGGCTCGTGGTGGCGAGCGCCTCGAAGCCGAGCGAGGCGAGCAGGCGGGCGGTGCCGGTGTCCCAGGGGTTCGGGATGATGAAGGCCCCGGGGCGCGCGTGGAGCGCCCGGAACGCCTCGGCCTTCTCTGCCTGAATCCCCACCGGCGCCTCCGCTCAGCGCCAGAGCCGGCGGGTGGCCAGGTCGGCGCCCTCGCGCAGCGTCCGCAGCTTGGTCCACACGACGCTGTCCTCCACGAGCTGCGATCCGGCGAAGGTGCCGAAGCCGCAGTCCACGCCGGCCAGCACGCGCGTGCGGTCGCCGACGACCTCGGCGGCGGCCACGAGCCGGTCGGCGACGACCTCGGGGTGCTCGACGACGTTGGTCGTGGAGTCGATGACGCCCGGCACGAAGAGCCAGTCCGCGGGCAGCGGATGCCGGCGGAACGCCTTCAGCTCGTGCTGGTGCCGCGGGCTCGCCAGCGGCAGCGACAGCGCGCCCACGCGCGCGCGGTAGACGATCGGCAGCAGCGGCTCGAGCGGCACGTCGTGCGTGTGCGGGCCGTCGTAGTTGCCCCAGCAGAGGTGCAGGCGGATGCGATCCGCCGGCAGGCCGGCGATCGCCTCGTTGATGGCGTCGACGTGCAGGGCGACCGCCTCGAGGAAGCGGTCGAGCGGCTCGTTCTGGAAGAACCGCGCGCGCTCCATGGCCAGGTCCGGACAGTCGAGCTGGAGCACGAAGCCGCGGGCCACGATGAGCTCGTACTCCTTGCGCATCTCGCGCGCCAGCGCCCGCACGTACCGCTCGTGGGAGCCGTAGTAGGCGTCCAGCATGATGGTCGCGATGACGCCCGGCGAGGCCGCCGTCATGAACGCCTCGGCGAACTTGCCGACGTCGACGGAGCGGTGGAAGAGGTCGCACTCGGCGATCGCCTCGCTCAGGTCGGTGTAGGCGACCTCCGCGACGGCCTGCGGCGCGTCGCCGATGCGCGCGGCCCCGGCGCGCTGCCGCGCCAGCCGCGCCGCGTAGTCCGGGTGGTCGAGCAGGTCGCGCGACAGCGAGCGCTTGCTCTCGCCGCCGAAGCCGCGCATGCGCTTGGCGGGGTAGGTGGAGAAGCCGACCCGCGGCTGCTCGCCGTCGTTGCCGACGTCGATGCCGGCCTCGATCTGGCGGGCGACCACGTGGCGGACGGCGGCCTCGGCCTCGCGCGCGAGGAGGGCCGGATCCACCGCCTCGCCGCGATCGTAGCGGATCAGCAGGTCGCGGAGCGCCGGCGAGCGCGGCAGGCTGCCCACGTGCGTGGTGAGAATGCGCCCGTCGCTCCGCTTCATCGGAGTGAGGATCCCGTGGTCGTGGCCGATGTCCCCGATTGCCCGCGCGCGGACCGCGGGCGCCCGGCGCCTAGAGGTACTTGGTCGGCCACATGATGGTCCGCCACATGTGGGCCGACGGGCTCGCGTCGAAGCCGAGACCCTCCTCCGGCTGTCGGAAGTTCCGCCCGACGATGTCGGTGAACTCCTCCAGCTCGACCTGGACGGTCGGATCGAACGCGTAGAGGTCGTTGACGCAGATCAGGCGTGAGGTCATGTACCACCGGTGCCGGAGCGCGTACTCGTAGTCGCGCCGGATGTACGCGTCGGGCTGGTAATCCGCGCCGAAGAGCTTCACGTACATCTCGGGATAGTGGTAGCCGACCGACTCGTCGGCGAAGAACCGGAGCGCCTGGTGATATCGGATCGCCCAGCTGACCTCCTCGTCGACGTACGGCTCCACCAGCTGCGCGCCCCAGTAGCCGTGATCGCCGCGGATGAAGCCCGCGATGGCGATGTCGTGCACCAGGCACGCCATGACGACCTTCTCGCCGGCGCCGCTCTTGAGCGCCAGCCGCGCGCTCTGCAGCAGGTGATTGGCGGGCCCGAAGCGGTACGTGAAGAAGTCGAAGAGGGTGGGCCGGTCCGGCATGCGCGGCAGCCGCGGATCGTGGCCCATCATGTACCGCTTGCCCTGGTCGGGCGGCCGCTGGACCGGCAGGCGCGGATCCCGCTCGCCCGAGGTGTAGATGACCGACTTCACGACCACCCGGTCCAGCTCCTCGCTCAGCGCCCGCTCCGCCGCCTCGGCCTTTTCCAGCGTCGTCATGGCGGGATGATGCCACAGTTCGCGCCCGTCCGCCCCGCGGCGCCGGCGAGCCGCGCGGCCCGCCGGCCCACGCGACGGAAACGGGCGCGTTCCCGGGCGGGTGGCGCCGGGCGTGGTGGGCCGGCGCGGCGAAGTGGGCCCCCCACGTACCCTCGCACGTTCGAAGAACGTGCGTGTGGGTCGTGTGGGTGACGGAACCGCGCCGGCCCACCA
>DASUPA010000514.1:0-5318 GCA_036276335.1 Candidatus Methylomirabilota bacterium
TCGTCATCCCGCTCGGGCCGGCCACGCCCGGACGCGTCCGGAAGCTGCCGAGCGGGAAGTACGAGATCGTCGTGGACGCGCAGACGCCCATCGAGGAGTGGGTCAAGGAGCTGCCGCGGCTGATCGCCGCCGTCCGGTGAGGCCCGCGGTCGGGCGCCCCCGCCGCGCTCAGCGCCTCCGGGGGGCCGGCGCGCCCAGGCTCTCGTCGATGACGGCGGCCAGGCTCGGGAGCGTCGCGAGCGAGTACACGTAGGTCCTCCAGCCCACGGCCACCGCGTCGGGCCGGCCGCCCGGCCGCGGGGCGGCATAGATCCGAACGTCGACGTTGGGGCCGGCTGCGCCGCACCCGCCGGCGCAGCCCTCCCGCACCCGGACCCGGTCGCCGAGCCCGCGACGCGCGACGAGCGCGGAGAGCTCGCGCGTCACCGCGGCTGCGTCGAGCGGCACTGCGCGCCCGCCGCGCTCGAGGGGCAGGCGCACGACGCCGTGCTCCCGCGGGCACACCGTCACGACGAGGCGCCGCTCAGGACCGCGCATGCCGCCCGTCACGGGCCAGCCCGGACGCCAGCCGCGCCGCCGCCTCCACCGGCGCGCCGCCCGCGGGGCGCCATCGCGCCCTCACGCCGGCGCGGGCGAGCGCGCGGCGCACGCCGGCGGCGAACCACGGATCGCCCATCACGCTGCCGGCGCCGCCGACGGGCACCGCGCCGCGGATCCGCAGCGCGCGCGCCACGTCGCGCGCCTGGCCGGCGAGCTGCGCCTGCGCCTCGCGCACGATCCGGCGGGCGAGGCGATCGCCGCGCCGCGCCCGCGCCACCACGCGCGGGGCCAGCGCGGCGATCGCCGCGACCGCGTCGGGTCGCGTGGCGAGACGCCGCTGTGCGGCGCCGGCCGCGCGGGCGCGCAGCCACGCGCGGCCCATCCAGAACGCCGAGCCCTCGTCCCCCAGCAGCGGGCCCAGGCCTCCGGCCCGCACCCAGCGTCCCCCTGCGCTGCGGCCGAGCACGATCGAGCCGGTGCCCGCGAGCACGAGCACGCCGGCGCCGCCCGCGTGGGTCGCGTGCCAGGCGGCCTCCACGTCGGGGATGACGACCACGCGGCGCGCCAGTCCCCGCAGCCCGCGTGCGAGCGCGCGGCGCTCGCACGGCAGCCAGACGCCGCGCGCGGCGACGACGAGGGCGCTCACACGGCCGGTCCAGCCCCGGCGCCGCCAGAGGCTGCGTAAGAAAATCCCGAGTTCGGGAAGCGCCGGTGCGCGATGTGCGACACCACCGACCCTTCGCTCACCCACCCGGGCGAGCACGCGGACCCACGTTCCGCCGACATCGACACCCACGGCAAGACGGCACTGCCGATGTGCAAGCGGTGACATGATTTGATGGTGCGTTGCATTATCCGCCGGCCACCCCGCGTTCGCGAGAGGCGTGAAATCGGGTCGTTATCCTCCACCGGGTCGGTATGGCACAGGTCATGCTGCCGGTTTCGGGCCGGGGAGAAACGGCGATGGGGAAGGCACTGGCGGCGTGGCTGATGGTGGCGGGCGCGATGGCGGCGACGGCGGGCCCGCTGGACGTCGTCGAGACGGCCGTGACGCGCGTGATCGTGGCGATGCAGGAGGATCCGAGTCGGGAGCACGCGCGCGCCGAGATCCGCCAGGCGGCGTTGTCGCTCTTCGACTTCGACGAGATGGCGCGCCGCACGCTGACGCGCCACTGGGCGGCCCGGTCGCCCCAGGAGCAGGCGGAGTTCGTCCGGCTCTTCACCGACCTGCTCGAGCGCTCGTACCTGGGTCGCATCGAGAGCTGGTCGGACGAGAAGATCATCTACACCTCGGAGGTCGTCGACGGCGCGTTCGCCTCGGTGCGCTCCAAGATCATCACGCGCCGGGCCGAGATCGGGATCGAGTACCGGCTCCGGCAGCGCGACGGCCAGTGGCGCGTCTACGACGTCCTGCTCGACGGCGTCTCCTTCGTCTCGACGTTCCGCAGCGCGTTCGACCGGATCCTCCAGCAGTCGTCGTGGGCGGGACTGATGGACAAGCTCCGCAAGCGCGCCGTCCTGACGACCGATCGCACGCCGAGGATTGTCAGCTCTCCGCGGTAACCGTCGTATGATGCGGGAGTGTGGCCAGCCCCGTCGCTGACCTGGCCCGACTACGCCGTTCTCCTCGGTTCGCTCGGCGTCCTGATCGTCATCGGGACCCGGCTCACGCGCCAGCAGCACGACACCACGGACTTCTTCCTCGCGCGCCGCCGCGTGCCGTGGTGGGCGGCCTGCCTGGCGTTCCTCGCCACCGAGATCAGCGCGGTGACGATCATCTCCGTCCCGGCCACCGCGTACAGCGAGAACTGGCAGTACGTGCAGTTCTTCGTCGGCTCGAGCCTCGCGAAGCTGGCGGTGGCGTTCATCTTCATCCCCGCCTTCTACCGCCACCAGGTGACGACGATCTACGAGTTCCTCGCGCACCGCTTCGGCACGGCGAGCCAGGTGACCGGATCGATCTTCTTCTTCGTCACGCGTCTGGCCGGCTCGGGCGTCCGGCTGATGGCGGCGGCGCTCGCCGTCTCCGTCCTGCTCGGCTGGCCGCTGGTCCCGACGATCGCCGTCTTCACCGTCGTGTCGATCCTCTACATCGCCACCGGGGGCGTGAAGGCGGTGGTGTGGACCAATGTCTTCCAGGCCACGATGTTCCTGGCCGCGGGCGCCGCCACGCTCGTGTTCCTGCTCGCGCAGATCGACGGCGGGATCGCCACCGTGGCCCGCGTGGCCGGCGAGGCGGGCCGCCTCAGCGTCGTGAACTGGGGCCCCGCGCCGGGGGATGCGAACTTCTGGCGCCACATCTTCATCGATCCCAACATCGTCTGGGTCGCGATCCTGAACGGGTTCATCGGCTCGATGGCGGCCTTCGGCACCGATCACGACCTGATGCAGCGACTGCTGACCGTGGAAACACGCCGGGAAAGCCAGCGCACGCTCGCGGTGACTCCGATCGGCACGCTGGTGACCCTCGCCATCTACCTGAGCCTGGGCGCCGGCCTCTACACCTTCTACGCGACGAACCCGGCGTTGCCGGTGTCCCGGCCCGACGAGATCCTGCCGCACTTCGTGCAGCAGGTGATGCCCGGCGTCCTGCGGGGGCTGATGCTGAGCGCCATCGTCCTCGCCTCGATCGACTCGCCGCTCGGCTCGCTGTCCGCGTCGTTCGTCACCGACATCTACCGTCCGCTGCTGGTCCGGGGGCGGTCCGAGGAGCACTATCTCGCCGTGGCCCGGATGGCCGTCGTCGGCTTCGGGCTCGTGCTCGGTCTCCTCGCCTACGCCTTCTCGTTCTTCGACAGGATCCTCTGGCTGGCGTTCAAGATCGCCGGCGTGACCTTCGGCTCCCTCCTCGGGGTGTTCCTGCTGGGCTTGCTGACCCGGCGCCCCGTGAAGGACGGGGCGAACGTCGTCGCGATGGTGGTGATGGCCGCCGTGAACCTCGGCCTGCTCGTCCTCTCCGAGACGAAGGTCCTGCCGTTCGCCTGGTCCTGGCTCGTCATCCTCGGAACGGCCGGCACGATGGTGCTGGCCGTCGGGCTCAGCAGCTGGGGCCGGCCGGCCGAAGCGCCGCCCGCCGGCCGCGCGCGCGTGGTGGGCGACTAGGGATAGGCGAGCCGCGCGACGACGGCCTCGAGCTGACAGCGCCGCCACCCGTACGCGGTGATGCCGACGACGCCCGGCGCGAGGAGCGCGGCGTCGTACGGATCGCGCATGAGTACGACGGCCAGGCGGCGCGCCGACTTCTGCACGGCGTCGAGCAGCGCGCGGTTCGCGGCGTACAGGTGCGCGTCGTAGAGGAACAGCACGGTCGCCTGGGCGGCCGCGGCCGCGGTGGCGGCCGACTCGATCTCCGCCGCCGACGGCTCGATCCCGACCAGCGTCGGCTCCGCCGCCACGCCCGCGGGCGCGAACGCGCCGCGCACCCAGCCGGCCTCGTCGCACAGGGCGTCCTCGATGGTGATCCGTGCCGCCAGCTCGGAGAAGCGGGGAAACACGACGCAGACGCGGCCGTTCAGCGCGCGGGTGAACTCCGCGCGGCCGCGCGTGACCTCCGTCACCGCGCGCGTGGCGATGGCCATGGCGAGCGGGCCGCCGTCGCGCTCGGCCGCGGGCGGCCCGCCCTCGGCCCGCGCGGTGCGCCGCTCCCGCAGCGCGCGCACGCGCGCCGCCGACAGCTCCAGCGCGTGCCGCGGCAGCCGGCCGCGGCGGTGGGCGTCGACGAGCGCCGCGGCCGCCGCACGCTGCGCCGGCTCGGTGTGGCAGACGAGCAGCAGATCGTGGCCGGCCGCGGCCGTTCGTACGGCCGCCTCGCCGATGGGACACGCCTCCGAGACCGCGCCCATCTCGAGGTCGTCGGACACGATGACGCCCCGGAAGCCGAGCTCGCCGCGGAGGTAGTCCTCGACGATCATCCGCGAGAAGGTTGCCGGCACACCCGAGGGGTCGAGCTTCGGGTAGACGGGATGCGAGGTCATCACGCAGTCCACGCCGGCGGCGATCGCCTCGAGGAACGGCACGAGGTGCACGCGATGCATCTCGCCCCAGTCGGAGTCGATCGTCGGCAGCCGCAGGTGGGCATCGAGCGGCGAGTGGCCCTTGCCGGGGAAGTGCTTCGGGCACGCCGAGAGGCCGCCCTTCGCCATGCCGCGAATGCGCGCCACGCCGTAGCGGGCAACGAGCGCGGCGTCCTTGCCGTACGCGCGAATCCCGATGTTCGGGCTGTAGCGCTCGGTGAGGACGTCGACGCAGGGCCCCAGGTTCAGGTCGACGCCCAGGCGGCGGAGCTCACGCGCCTCGTAGAGCCCCTGCTTGAAGGCGAATGTCTCCTCGCCCGCGGTGCCGACGGCGAGGTTGTCCGGAAAGATCGTCACGCCGCGACCCAGCATCACGATCCGGCCGCCCTCGTGGTCGGTCGCGACGAGGAGACGGCGTCCGAGCGCGCTCTCGAGCCGCCCGAGCACGTCGAGGAGCTGCGCCGGCGAGCTGAAGTTTCGCCGGTAGAGGATGAGGCCCGCCGCGCGCGTGTCCCGGAAGAGCCGGATATCGCTGTCCCCGAGCGTCGGGCCGGCCAGGCCGATCATGAGACGCTCGCCGACGAGGTCCTCGATGTCGGTCATCGAGCCATTCTAAGTCGTGGCCCTCCGGTTCCGTGCCTTTCTGGCCTGTCGGGGTGGATGAGATGTCACCGCTTGGCTGGCACGCCGGCGGGGTGGGGCCGTCGGGATGCGACTCAAGTAGCCGAGATTGCTATCGAGATTTCATTCCGCCAGCTGTGGCAT
>DASUPA010000515.1:0-4160 GCA_036276335.1 Candidatus Methylomirabilota bacterium
CGCTTCACGTCGCGCTCACGCAGCGTCGAGCGCTTGTCGTGCAGCTTCTTGCCGCGCCCCAGGCCCAGCTCGATCTTGGCGCGGCCGTCCTTAAAGTATAGACGAAGGGGAACGAGGGTCAATCCGCGCTCGGCGATCCGGGCGCCCAGCCGCGTGATCTCGCGCCGGTGGAGCAGTAGCTTGCGGTCCCGCTCCGGCTCGTGGTTGGCGTCCGTGCCGTGGCTGTACGGATTGATGTGGCAGCCGAGCAGCCACGCCTCGCCCTTCCGGATGGTGGCGTAGGAATCCTTGAACGTCACGCCGGCGGCCCGCAGCGACTTCACCTCGGTGCCGCGGAGCGCCAGCCCGGCCTCGACGGTCTCGAGGATCTCGTACTCGTGCCGGGCGCGACGGTTGGTGGAGATGGTCCGCTCGCCCCGGTCGGCTTGACTGCCCATACCCTGAGGGTATTATGAACGACGCTCTTCAGGCCGAAGTGGCGGAATTGGCAGACGCGCATGATTCAGGGTCATGTGCCCGCAAGGGTGTGGGGGTTCGAGTCCCCCCTTCGGCACCAGCTACGACGTGGCTCGCGCGCACTCCTCTTCCCACAGCCGGTGACACCGGCCGTGGAACCTGACGATGCGGCCGTCCGGAAAGCGGTAGGCGACCTGCGCGCCGAGGTCGTCGCAGGCCGCGCAGCGCACGACGCCGATCGCGGTGTCGGCCTTGATGTGCCCGGTCGCGAGCGTGGACCCGCCCGGATGGGTCGTGAGCGGAGCGATGGCCCGGGGCAACACGCCCGACTGGAGCCGCTGGCGAATCTGCTGGGTGACCGTGCTCTTATCCATCGGCTGCTGTCTCCGTCAGCGCACCGTCGCGCCGTGCGATCCTGCGCACCAGCTCGTTGAGCCGGCGGACGGTGGCCCGCACACTGGCCGCGGCATCGCTGGCCGCCTCGCTGGGCGCGCCGGCGGCCGTCGCGCCGCCGAGGATGACGCCGAGCGGCGTGTTCATCTTGTCGCCGAGGTAGTCGCTCAGCTCGCGCAGCCGGTTCAGCTCCTCGATGGGGACGACGACGTTTGTGCGCTGCGCCAGCGCCCGGCGCTCGCGGTCGAGCCGGGAGAGGATCTCGTCGAGCGCGTCGACGTTGGACGAGATCGTGTCGCGCACGCCGGCGTGGGCCGTCCCGAGCGAGGACAGCACCACCGCGTGGTAGCGGCGCGCGAACTCGAGATCGTCGTGCAGGCGGACGAGCGCGTCGCGGTACTCCGCGCTGACGATGCGGCTCACGAGGCGCTCGATCTCCTTGCCGACCTTCTCGGGCGGCACGCGCTTGGCGTCGAGGTACGCGGTGGCGCCGAGGTCCATGCCGAGCTCCTGGGCCCGGTTCCCGATGAAGACGCTGCTGTAGAAGATGAAGGGCAGGCGGGTCCAGCGCTGATCCCGCCGGAGGGCGTGGCAGAGCTGGAACCCGTCCATGATCGGCATCTTCACGTCGGAGACGACCGCCTCGACGGTCTCCCCTTCGAGCAGCTCGAGGGCGGCGGTGCCATTGGCCGCGGTGAGGACGTCGTGCCCGGCGGCGGTGAGCAGCGCCGTCAGCAGGCGGCGCCGGGGCGGAGAGTCGTCGACCACGAGGATTCGCATCGGCGACACCGCCCGAGCAAGCTCGATGCCGCCCGCAAATGTCGGGCAAATCACGCGGCGGCGCAGGGCCGTGCGGCGCAATGACACCTATCATGCCAGCCGGGCATTCCCGGCCGCCCGGCCTCAGCGCACGAGCGCGCGGGCGGCGGCGATGCCGAGCAGGCAGAGCGCCACGGAGGCCGCCGCCATGCCGACGGCGTACACGGCGGCGGTGGACCAGGCCTCCACCTGCATCAGGCGCGCGGTCTCGTAGCTGAAGGCGGAGTAGGTCGTGAGCCCGCCCATCACGCCCGTGGCCAGGAACAGCCGCGTCTCCGGCGACAGCACGAGGGCCTCGGCGCCGAGCTCGTTCACCACGCCGATCATGAAGGAGCCGACGAGGTTCACCGCGAGGGTGCCCCAGGGGAAGTCGGCGCCGAGCCAGCGAATGGCCGCGGTGACCGTGAGGTAGCGCAGCATCGATCCGAGCGCGCCGCCGAGCGCCACGAGAAGCAGCTGCTGCACCGCGCTCCTCCGGGCCGGGGTGAAGCGCCCTCAGGCGCCGCCGAGCTCGGCGAGGGAGACGACGCGACCGAGGCGCGCGGAGAGTGCCGCGGCCTCCACCACTTCCACGGCCCGCAGGCCGGCGCCGGCGTCGACCGGCGACGCGATCCGGCCGGCGCAGGCGTCGAGAAACGCGCTCAGCTCCAGGCGCAGCGGCTCGTCGCCGGCGACGGAAATCTCCTCCTTGCCCGTGTCGACGGCCTCCCAGGCGCCGCCGCGAAGCGCGTGCGCGCCCGTGTAGAGACTCAGCGTGGAGCTGCCGTAGTCGGCCACGAGCGCGCCGCGCTCGCCGACGATGACGCAGTCGCGAAACGTGCCCGGCACGAAGTAGTTCGCCTCGACGACGACCGGGATGTCGCCATAGGTCACCGTCGTCACCGACATGTCGTCGAGGCCCCGGCCCAGGAAATCTCGCTGCACGGCGGAGACGGTCGTCGGGGCGGCGTCGAAGAGGTACGCGAACAGGTCGAAGTAGTGGATGGCGTCGGTGTGCGTGACGCCGACGTCCGTGCGCGGCCGCTTGAAGCCGCAGAAGCGCCCGCTGGCGTAGCGCACGCGACCGAGCCGACCCGCCTCGAACGCCGCGCGCAGCGCCCGCGTCACCGGGTGAAACCGGAAGACGTGGCCCACCTGCACCACGCGCCCCGAGGCGCCGGCGGCGGCCACGATGCGGCGCGCCTGCTCCACGTCGGCGGCCAGCGGCTTCTCGATGAAGCAGTGGCGGCCGGCGGCGAGCGCCGCGGCGGCGACGTCGAGGTGGCATCCGGCCGGGGTCACGACGTCGACCGCGTCGACGTGCCCGAGCGCCTCCCGGTAGTCGGCCACCGTGCGCGCCTCGGCCACGCCGTGGTCGACGGCCCACCGGCGTCGCGCGGCGGAGACTTCCGCGACCCAGACCGTGACGCCGAGCCCCGTCAGCACGCGCAGGTGCCGCTCGCCCCAGCGGCCGAGGCCGACGAGCAGGACGGTCACGGCGGCCTAGTCGGGGATGGGATCGCCGCCGACCTGCTCGGCGACCTCGTAGCGCAGCAGGCGGCGCTTCATCCAGCGAACGACCAGGAGGTCGGCCGAGGCGACGAAGACGCGGTTCAGCACGCCGTACTTCGACTGCCCGAACCGCCGGGGCCGGTGGCGCACAGGGACTTCGAGAACCCGATAGCCACGCATGCGGAGGAGGGTCGGAATGAAGCGGTGGAACCCGCGGTACAGCACGAGGTCGTGCAGGCACTCGCGGCGGAACGCCCGGAAGGTGCAGCCGCTGTCATGGATCGACTCGTCGCTGATCCAGTTCCGCACGGCGTTCGCGATGCGCGAGGAGACGCGCCGGACGAGGGAGTCGCCGTCGCCGCGCCTGACGCGCCAGCCGGTCACCACGTCCCACTGGTCCAGGTACCGGACGAGCTCCGGGATATCGTGCGGGTCGTTCTGGAGGTCGGCGTCCATCGTGATGACGCGCCGGCCGTGCGCCGCCTTGAAGCCCGCGTCGGTGGCCCCGGCCTCGCCGGTGTTCGCCTTGAGGCGGACGAGCCGGACGCGCGCGTCGGTGTTCCGCACGCTCCGGATGATCTCGGCGCTGCGATCCCGGCTGCCGTCGTCGACGAAGACGACCTCGAACGTGACGCCCAGCTGCTCCAGCACGGCGCGGAGCTCCGGCCAGAGCAGCGGAAGGTTGTCCTCCTCGTTGTAGACCGGAATGACGACCGACAGCTCAACCATGGGTGCCTCGCCACTCCTGCACGAGCGTCTGGCCGATGTTCAGGCGGTCCAGCACGCGCGCGACGGTGTGGTTGACGATGTCGTCGAGCCCGCGGGGGCGGTTGTAGAACGCGGGCATGGGCGGCATGATAACCACGCCCATCTCGGCGAGCGCCACCAGCACCCGCAGGTGGCCGAGGTGGAGCGGCGTCTCCCGCACCACCAGGATCAGCGGGCGGCCTTCCTTGAGCGTGACGTCCGCCGCGCGGGAGACCAGGGTGTCGCTGTGGCAG
>DASUPA010000516.1:0-5253 GCA_036276335.1 Candidatus Methylomirabilota bacterium
AGGCGGCCGCCTTCCAGCTCGGCTGCTACGCCCTCTACGCCCAGGACATGCTCGGCGTCGAGCCCGGGCGCGTGGATCTCATCGAGGTGAACCTGCGCGAGCCCACGGTGACACCGCACCGCTGGGACGCCGCGCGGCTCGACGACATCCGGGAGCGCCTGCGGCTGTCGATCCGGTCCATGAAGGCGTATCTGGCGGACCCGGACGCCAACGTCGCCGTCCTGGAGGGCTTCGAGCGCACCGAGGAGCTGCGCATCTGCCGCTGGTGCAACTTCCGCGTCGTCTGTCGCCCGGAGGTCTGAGCCGGGCTCCGCGGTCCGGACTCCCCGCCGGGCTGCCGCGCGATCCGCGGCCTCAGCGCTCGCGCTGCTCCCGGTGCTTACGGAAGTGGGCGCGGGCGGCCGCGCGCTCCTCGGTGGTCATGCGCTGCCACCGCCGCCAGTTGCGCATCACGCGGTCGCGCTCGTCGTCGGACAGCTGCTGGAGCTGATGCCAGCGCTGGAAGATGCGCTGGCGTCGCTCCTCGGACAGGCGCTGGAAGCGCTCGTACGCCTCCTCGAGCTCCCGCCGGCGCTCCGCCGGGAGCTCGCTCCAGCGCTGGAAGTCCGCAAGCAGGCGCTGCCGCTCGGGCGGCGGGAGCTCGCGGAAGCGCCGGAGGTTCTCGCGCGCGGCGCGCCGCTCCGCGGCCGTCATCGCCCGCCAGCGGCGGTACCTCTCGATGGCGCGCTCGCGCTCGTCCTCCGTCATGCGCCGCCAGCGGTCGAGGTTCCGCCGCACGACGGCGCGCTCGTCGTCCGAGAGGTGCTCCGTGCCCTCGATGGGCGGCGCCTGGGCGCTCGCCACCCCGACGGCCGCGCCGCCGACGAGGGCGAGCACGGTGAGCGGGACCGCCAGCCAGCGGACGGTCATCGGCCCCCGCCGGCGCATCAGCCGCCGTCCCTGACGGGCACGATGTCGAGCTCGCGGATCACGTCCAGCTCCTCGAGGAGATCGAGGCGCTCCACGACGTCGTAGTGCTCCAGCATGTCGAGCCGGGCGCCGATCGCCGTCTCGTCGAGCGCGGCCAGATCCACCGGCCGCTGCTCGACGGGCGCCGGCGGCCACAGCATGAACAGCAGCAGCGCCGCCGCCAGTCCCGCGGAGACGGCGATCGGCATCGGGCGCCGCCACCAGCGGGGGGCGCGGGCCCGGGCGTCGATGCGCGCGCGCAGCTCGACGCGGTAGCGGCCCCAGTGCGGCGCGGCCGGCGCCGGCGCCGCCGCGAGCTCCACCAGCACGGCACGGACGTCGGCCAGCGCCCGGCGGCACGCCTCGCAGGCGGCGAGATGCGCCTCCACGCGCGCGCGCTCGTCGGGCGCCAGCTCGTCCTTTGCGAACGGAACCAGCGCGGTCTCGGGATGCGTGTCCATGGTGCTCACGGCTTCAGTACCTTGCGGAGCGCCTGCACCGCCCGGTGCAGGTGCACGCGGACGGTGGGCTCGGAGATCTCGAGGACCGCCGCCACCTCGGCCGTGGAAAGCTGCTCCTGCACCGAGAGCACGACCGCCGCCCGCTGCTGCGGCGAGAGCCGGCGCACCGCGTCCCACAGCCGTGTCATCGCCTGCCCCTCGCTGGCCCGCTCGCCGGGATCCGGCCCGGGTGCCGGCTGGCGCTCCACGAGCGCGGTCTCCTCCTCGCCACGATCCGGCGCGACCGCTCGCTCCCACCATCGCCGGCGCCGCCGGTGGTCGAGCGCCAGGTTGACCAGGATCCGGTAGAACCACGTCGAGAACCGCGCCTCGCCGCGAAACCGCCCGGCCGACTGGTAAACGCGCAGGAACGCCTCCTGGGAGACGTCGCGCGCGTCCTCCGGGTCGCGCAGAAGCGACCACGCCAGCCGGTAGGCGCGCGCCTGGTACCGCTCGACGAGCTGATCGAAGGCGCCCTCGTCCCGCGCCGCCACCCGCGCGCAGAGCGCTTCATCGGAGGTCTCTCCGCGCTCGTGGCTCACCACGGTCTCTGGCGTCCACCATCCCACTCCGCTATCGCCCGTCGCAAGCCATAGTCCCGTTCCGCCTGTCGGCTCCAAGACGCTCGTCGTTGATTGGACGCCGGCGGCGGGCGTCCGTTTACGCCGGCGGCCGGCCGTCGGCGAAGTACCTATCGGCGTGTCGCTTTCGGCGGCCGACGTCCAGTGGCCGTCGCCTTGCAAGCCCAGGACCGGGGGGTGACAGAACATGATCGACCGCAAGACGTTCCCGACCGACTATGCGGGCTGCGAGATCACCGTCGTCACCGAGCAGCTGGGCGAGGGAGCCTGGGCTGCCGTGGCGACTATCCACCAGTACCGCGACGGCGCCACCCGGACCATCGACCTGCCCGTTCCCACGCGAAGGTTCGAGACGAAGGCCGCCGCCGAGGACTTCGGTCTCCGCCAGGCGACCGACTGGCTCGAGGCCAACATGCCTCGCGACGAGAAGCGCGTGGCGTAACCGACCGCCGACATGTGGGCTCCGGGCGCCCCCAAGCCCCCATGGGCGGCTCGGGACGCCCCGGCGGAGCCGTGGCGCCCCTCGAATACTGGTTTCCGGGGCGCGCCGAGCGCCGGGGGGATGGGGCCACTCGGGGCCCCATCATTAAAGGACGACGAGACCGCGGTTGGCGCGGTTCATGACGGCGGCGCCGGCCTGGTTGACGAGCACGGTCTCCTTGACCTGCACGCCGACCGCGCCGAGCTCGTGGTGCGCCGCCTCGACCACCAGGACCGTGCCGGCCTCGAGCGGCCCTCCGCCGGGCGCGAGCCAGGGAGACTCCGCCGCCTCGAGGCCGATCCCGTGGCCGGCGTGGAGCGGCTCGAACGCGGCGAGCCCGCCGCCGCGAACCGCCGCCACGACCGCCTCGAACACGGTCCCCGCCGGCGCACCCGGGCGGATCGCCGCCAGCGCGGCGTCGATGCCGGCGTCCACGGCGTCGTGGAGCGCCGCGTGCGGCGCCGCCGGCTCGCCGAGCACCGCGACCCGCGCGATCTCCGCGTGGTAGCCCTTGAAGAGGCAGCCCACGTCGATCCGGACGAGGTCGCCGGGACGCAGCGCGCGATCGCCCGGGGCAGCGGTCGGCAGCGCGGTGCTCGGGCCGAACGCGATGAGCGTCGACGAGGGGCGTGCCCGGCGGCGCGCGAGCGCCCTCTCCAGGAGGGCCGCCGCCTCGCGCTCCGTGATGCCGGCCTCCAGCGCTCCGAGGACCTCGTGGACCGATTCTTCGGCGACGTGCAGCGACTGCTGCAGGCACTCGATCTCGTACGGTCCCTTGACCTGCCGCGCTTCCGCCAGCGCCTCCGTCGCCGGAACCAGCGTGAATGTCTTCAGCCGGGCCGCGAGGGCGCTCGCCGCGGCCGGGGGCAGCATGGCGTCGTCGAGGCCCACCGCGCCGCGGGTGAGCCCGAGGGCGTCCAGGGCGCGCGCCAGCGCCGCGTCCGCCGAGGCGGCGGCCTCCCTCGCGAGGGCGGCCGCGCGCCGCGCCGACGCGTCGGCGCCCTCGGCCACGGCGAGGCCGAAGGGGCCGTGGCAGACGACGTGGTCGGCGGCGGCGTCGCCCGCGGCCAGCGCGGGGGCGTCGAGCGCCGGGATGACGAGCGCGGTGCCGCCCGCGGTGTACACGGCGAGCACCCCGGTCGCCCGGTCGCACGCGCGCGGCAGGCGGCGGAAGCCGCTGACGTAGGCGACGTTCGCGGCCGAGGTGGCGACCAGCGCGTCCACGCCGAGGCGCGCGCGTGCCGCCTCCAGCCGCTCGGCCTGGTGGGGGTACATCGGCGTCGGATCCCTCTCAGATCGCCAGCAGCGTGCCGGTGACGTGCGCGGAGGACTCCGCGGCCAGATACGCGATGGCGTCCGCCACGGCGTCCACGGGGACCCAGGTCTGCGGGTCGACGTCGGGCATGGACGCCCGATTGGCCGGCGTGTCCATCGTGCTCGGAAGCACCGCGTTCACCGTCACGCCGCGGCCGCGAGTCTCGGCCGCCAGCGCCTGCACGAACGCGATCACGCCGGCCTTGGCGACCGTGTAGGCGATGAGGCCCCCGGCCGGAGGCACCACGGCGCGCGAGGCGACGGCCACGATCCGGCCCGAGCCGGCGGTGAGCATGTGCGGCAGCGCGGCGCGGGCGATCACGTACGCCGAGGTGAGATTGAGCCTCAGCATCGTGTCCCACAGCGCGCGATCCGTCTGGACCAGCTCGCCCATCGCGAAGCCGCCGACGGCGCTGACGACGACGTCGAGGCGCCGGTGGCGCTCGACCAGCTCCGTCACGAGGCGCTCCACGGCCGCGTCGTCCACCACGTCGCAGCGCTCCAGCTGCAGCCGGGCCTGCGCCTCGCGGGGGACGGAGGCCTCGAGGCGCTCGCGCTCGTGCTCCACGATCCACGGCACGCAGACCAACGCGCCCTCGGCGAGGAAGCGCCGGGTGACGGCCTGGCCCAGGGCGCCGCTGCCGCCGGTGACGATGGCGACGCGCGCCACGCTCACTCCGCCGCCGCCGGGGCGAGCATGATGGCCGAGCGCTGGATCTCGTCGTAGCGGACCTTGGACACGTCGAAGGTTTCGAGATTCTCGCGCAGCCTCCTGAACGTCTGCTCGAAGGAGGGCAGCGTCTTGCGCGCCTTCGTGAGCGGCGTGGTGCGGGCGAGCAGGTAGTTCTTCACGTACGGATGGTTGATGCCGCGCTTCTTCACGCGGGCCACCACGGACGCCAGCGTCTCGTCCGCGGCGCGGACGAGCGCGGCTCGCTCCTCGCGCTCCTCGAGCCCCTTGCGCAGCCCCACCTTCAGGAACTTGTCGACGCGGCGAAGGATCGGCGCGAAGGCCCCGCCGGCGAACCGCCGGTTCTGCTCGTAGAGCAGGCCGAGGGTGATGAGATGCGCGGACTCGAACTGGAACGCCCAGTCCTCCTCCGTCGACGTCGGCTGCTCGGCGAGGGCCCCGCGGTACATCCGGATGACCTCCAGGGACTTCTCCTTGAGGTTGTGCGCCTTCTCCGTGTTGAGCGGCAGGACCTGGAAGGCCACCTCGGGCTCGACGGCCAGGATGGCGGGGATCATGTCGGCCTTGAGCTTGTCGAGCACGGCCCGCCGATGGTTGCCGTTCGGCGTCCAGTACACGCCGGGGCGCGGCGAGACCGCCACGATCGGATCGACGAAGCGGTCGAGGCGCTTGACGGCGTCCGTGAGGCGCTTGACGTGGGTGGGCGACACGTCGCGCTGGTAGGGGCTCGCCTCGACC
>DASUPA010000517.1:0-10517 GCA_036276335.1 Candidatus Methylomirabilota bacterium
TGCAGGATCTCGTCGCCGTAGGCGTTGCCGATGCCGCTGAACAGGCGCGGGTCGGTCAGCGCGCGCTTCACGGTGTGGCTCTCCGCCGCGAGCGCCGCCGAGAACGCGCCGAGGTCGGCCTCGAGGACCTCGAGCCCGCCCGGATCGTGCTCGCGCAGCGCCGCCTCGCCGCGCACCAGGTGGACGGCCGCGCGCTTCTTCGTCCCGGCCTCGGTCATGAGCAGCGTGCCGGTCGAGAAGTCGAGCGCGGCCACGCCGATCTTGCCCGGGATCCGGGCGCCGGCGGGCTTCCAGTGCAGGCGGCCGGCGATCATGAGGTGGATCACGACGAAGCGCTCGCCCTCCAGGGCGATCACGACACGCTTGCCCAGCCGCCGCACGCCGGCGACCGCGCGGCCGGCGACCTCCCCGGGCGGCGGGTCGACGGAGCGCAGCACGAACGGCGTGGCAAGGCGCAGCCGCTCCAGCCGCGCGCCGTCGAGGCGCTCGCGCAGCGCCTCGACGTACACGGTCACGTCCGGAAGCTCGGGCACGGCACCGGCATCTTCTCACGGGTACAATGGCGAGCCTATGACCCCGCTCCTCGAGGCCCGGCAGCTCGTCAAGTCGCTCGGCGGCCGGCGGGTGGTCGACGGCGTCGACGTGCAGTGCCACCGCGGCGAGATCCTCGGTCTCCTCGGTCCGAACGGAGCCGGCAAGACGACCACGCTGCGGATGCTGTACGGGTTCCTCCGGCCCGACGGCGGCACCATCCGCTTCGACGGCGTCGACGCCGGCGCCGAGCTGGCGCACGCGAAGCGGCACCTCGGCGTGTGCACCCAGGACGACACGTTCGACGGCGACTTCACCGTGAGGGACAACCTCCGGATCGCGGCGCGGTACTTCCGTCCGGCCGTGTCCGCCCTGGCCGCCCGCGTCGACGAGCTGCTCGACCGCTTCGGCCTTCGGCCCTATGCGGCCATGCGTCCCGACGCGCTGTCGGGCGGCTTCAAGCGCCGGCTCATGATCGCGCGCGCGCTCGTGCACCGGCCGCGCCTGCTCTTCCTCGACGAGCCAACGACCGGGCTCGACCCGCAGGCGCGCATGGCCGTGTGGGACCTCGTCGACGGCCTGCGCGCCGAGGGGCTCGCCATCGTCCTCACGACCCACTACATGGACGAGGCGGAGCGGCTGAGCGACGCGCTCACCGTGCTGGCGCAGGGCCGCGTGGTGGCGCACGGCACGCCGAAGAGCGTCCTCGGCGACGCCCTCGGCGAGCACGTCGTGATCGTGCCGGCGGCGGCCGCGGAGGCGGCGGGGGTGGCGCCGTGGCTCGCGGCGCGCGGGCTCGACGCGCCGGTCGGCGTGCTCGGCGACTGGCACCTGCCGCTGCGCGCGGACACGCTGGCCGACTTCGCGCGCGCCTTCCCGGGGCTGCGCTACGAGGTGCGCGCGCCGACGCTCGACGACCTCTTCCTCAAGCTGGCGGTGGCGTGATCCCCCTGCTGACGGCGGCCTTCGCCTGGCAGAGCCGCGCGGTCGTGGAGCGCCATCTGCGCGTGCACCTTCGCAACTGGCACACGGCGTTCCTTCCGCCGGCGCTGGAGCCGGTGACGAACCTCCTCGCCTTCGGGCTCGGGCTCGGCGGCTATGTGGGCGTGCTGGCCTGGCGCGGTCGCGACGTGCCATACCTCTCGTACATCGCGCCGGGCATGCTCGCCTACACGACGTTCATGACCGCGATGTTCCAGTCGCTCTACGCCGCCTTCATCCGGATGCACTACCAGAAGACGTGGGAGGGCCAGCTCACCACGCAGATCGAGCTGCGGCACGTCGTCTGGGGCGAGGTCCTGTGGGCCGCGCTCATGACCACGATGTACGCCGCCGTGGTGGGGGTGGTGCTCGCGATCTTCCGGCTGTTCGGGCTGCTCGACGTCGCGCTCGGATGGCTGCCGGCGCTGCTGCCCGTGGTGTTCGTGGCCGCCTGCGCGTTCTCCGCGCTGGGACTGCTGTTCACGGCCCTCATCCCGACCATCGACCACATGAACCTCCCCGTGTTCCTGCTCGTCATCCCGCTGGCGCTCGTCTCGGGGACGTACTTCCCGCTCGAGCACCCCGTCGCGCGTGCGCTGAACGCCGCGAACCCCCTCCACCACCTGGCCGAGGGCTTTCGCGGCGTCCTCGTCGGCGGCGGCGCCGCCGCGCACCTGCTGGCGGTGGCCGCCCTGAGCGCGCTCATGCTCGCCGTCCTCGTCCCGCTCGACCTGAGGCTGCTGCGCCGCCGCGTGCTCGGCGAATGACGACCCTCCCCCCGGCGGCCAGCCGCGTCCCCGTCGTCACGGAGATCCACGGCGACCGGCTCATCGACGACTACCAGTGGCTGCGCCGCAAGGACGACCCGGAGGTCGTCGCCTACCTGCACGGCGAGAACGCCTACACCGACGCGGTCATGAAGGAGACGGAGGCCTTCCAGCAGGCGCTCTACGCCGAGATGCTGGCGCGCATCAAGGAGGACGACGTCAGCGTGCCCTTCCGCCGGGGCCGCCACTTCTACTACTCGCGCACGGAGACCGGCAAGCAGTACCCGATCCACTGCCGCAAGGCGGGCAGCCTGGAGGCGCCCGAGCAGGTCGTGCTCGACCTCAACGCGCTGGCGGCCGGGCACCCGTTCTTCTCCCTGGGCGCCTACACGGTGAGCGACGACGGCCGCTGGGCCGCGTACTCGACCGACGTCACCGGCTTCCGCGAGTACACGCTCGCCATCAAGGACCTGGACACCGGCTCGCTCCTCGACATCCGCGTGGAGAAGGTGTCGTCGGTGGCGTGGGCCGCCGACCCCACGATCCTCTTCTACGCGACCGAGGACGCCGCCAAGCGTCCCTACCGCGTCTGGCGCCACCGGCTGCCCTCCGACGCGCGTGAGCTGGTCTACGAGGAGGACGACGCGCTGTACCGCGTCGGCGTCGGCCGCTCGCGCAGCCTGGCGTGGCTCTTCATGGCGTCGCGGTCGTTCCAGTCCAGCGAGTGGCGGTACCTGCCGGCCACCACGCCCGACGGCGGCTGGCGCGTGGTCCACCCGCGCGAGAAGGAGCACGAGTACGAGGTGGACCATCGAGGCGATCGGTTCTGGATCCGGACCAACGGCGGCGGACGACGCCACTTCCGCGTGGTCACGGCGCCGGTGGACGATCCGCGCGCGGAGCGCTGGACGGAGCAGCTGGCGCACCGCGAGGACGTCATGCTGGAGGACATCGATCTCTTCGCCCACCACGCGGTCGTCCACGAGCGCGAGGACGGACTGGTTCGCCTGCGCATTCTGGACCTGGAACGGGGCGGCTCCCACCACGTCGTCTTCCCGGAGCCGACGTACGAGGTGAGCGCCGACGCCAACGTGGAGTTCGACGTCCCCCGCTATCGCTTCCGCTACCAGTCGCTCGTGACGCCGGCGTCCGTCTACGACTACGACATGACCACGCGCGAGCTGACCCTGCTGAAGCAGACGCCCGTGCTCGGCGGCTACGATCCCGGCCGCTACCGCTCCGAGCGCCGCTACGCGATCGCCGGCGACGGCACGCGCGTGCCCATCTCGCTCGTGTATCGGGCCGACAGCCCCCCCGACGCGGCGCGGCCGATGCTCCTCACCGGGTACGGCGCGTACGGGCTGCCGTATCCGGTGACCTTCTCGTCCAACCGGCTGAGCCTGCTCGACCGCGGCCTCGGCTTCGCCATCGCCCACGTCCGGGGCGGCGGCGAGGGCGGCAAGCGGTGGCACGACGCGGGGCGGCTCAAGAACAAGCCGAACACCTTCACCGACTTCGTCGCCGTCGCCGATCACCTGGTCGCCCACCACTACACGGCGCACCGGGCGCTCGTCATCGAGGGCGGCAGCGCCGGCGGGCTCCTCATCGGCGCCGTGCTGAACCGGCGGCCCGACCTCGCCGCGGCGGCCGTGCTCCGGGTGCCCTTCGTCGACGTCATCAACACCATGCTCGACGAGTCGCTGCCGCTGACCATCGGCGAGTTCGAGGAGTGGGGCAATCCCAAGGACCGCGACTTCTACGACGTGATGAAGGCGTACTGCCCCTACACGAACCTGACGGCCGGGCCCTATCCGCGGCTGCTCGTGAGGACGTCGCTCAACGACAGCCAGGTGATGTACTGGGAGCCCGCGAAGTACGTGGCCCGGCTGCGCGCGCTGTCGCCCCGCACGCCCGTCGTCTTCAAGATCAACATGGCGGCCGGCCACGGCGGCGCGTCCGGCCGCTACGACTACCTCCGCGAGATCGCCTTCGACTACGCGTTCATCCTCACCACGCTCGGGAGACCCGCATGAAGGTCGCGCGCCTCGACACGCTGCACGCGGACGCCGGCAAGGGCAACTTCGACTTCCTCAAGGTCACCGCCGACGACGGGCGGGTGGGCTGGAGCGAGTACAACGAGACGTTCGGCGGCGCCGGCGTCACCGCCGCCATCGAGGGCCTTTCCGCGCTCGTGATCGGCAAGGACCCGCACGCCTACGAGTCGATCGTGGCGACGCTGTACGCGGCCCGCCGGCAGGCGCCGGGCGGCATCGTGCAGCAGGCGATCGCGGCCATCGAGAACGCGCTGATCGACCTCAAGGCCAAGGCCCTCGGCGTGCCGGTCTACGAGCTCTTCGGCGGGCCCCAGCGCGACCGGCTGCGCCTCTACTGGTCGCACTGCGGCTTCTTCCGTATCGGGCTGTCGCAGGCGATGCAGATTCCGCCCGTCCGCTCCCTCGACGACCTCGTCGCGCAGGGCAAGGAGGTCGTGGCCCGGGGCTACACGGCGCTGAAGACGAACATCTTCGTGTTCGGCGAGGGCGCGCCGTACGTGCACATGCCGGGCTTCGCGCGCAGCGCGCGCGAGTTCCCCGCGCTGAACGCCGAGCGCCGCGTCGTCGCCGCCCTCCGGGACCAGCTCGCGGCCCTCCGCGAGGGCGCCGGCCGGGACACCGACATCCTCGTCGACCTCAACTTCAACTTCCGGACCGACGGGTTCGTGAAGGTCGCGCGCGCCCTCGAGCCGTTCGACCTCTTCTGGGTGGAGATCGACTCCTTCGACCCGCAGGCGCTCCACTACGTGCGCTCGCGCATCCCGATGCCGCTCGCCTCCTGCGAGAGCCTCTACGGCCGCCGCGGCTACCGGCCGTTCTTCGAGGCGCAGGCGGCGGACGTGGCCATCATCGACGCGCCGTGGAACGGCGTCGCCGAGTCGCTGAAGATCGCGGCCATGGCCGACACCTACGAGGTCAACGTCGCCCCCCACAACTTCTACGGCCACCTGTGCACGCTGATGAACGCCCACTGGTGCGCGGTGGCGCCCAACTTCCGGATCATGGAGATCGACGTCGACGCGGTCCCGTGGCTCGACGAGCTCTACACGGTGAAGCCGACCATCGAGGACGGCCACCTGCGCCTCCCCACCACGCCGGGCTGGGGCACGGAGGTCGACGAGGCGGGCGTGAAGGCGCACCCGCCGAGGAGGATCGGATGAAGATCGCGCGGGTCGAGCACCTGCACGCGGACGCCGGCCAGCGGAACTTCGACTTCCTGAAGCTCACCACCGACGACGGGCTCGTGGGCTGGAGCGAGTACAACGAGTCGTTCGGCGGCCTCGGCGTCTCCGCCGTCATCGACGGCCTGGCCCCGCTGATCGTCGGCAAGGACCCGCGCGCCCACGAGGCGATCGTCACCCACCTCTACGCGGTGCGCCGGCAGGCGGCGGGCGGCGTCGTCCAGCAGGCCATCGGCGCCATCGAGAACGCGCTGCTCGACGTCAAGGCCAGGGCGCTCGGCGTGCCGGTCTACTCGATGCTGGGCGGGCCGGTTCGCGACCGCATCCGCGCCTACTGGTCGCACTGCGGCACCTACCGGATGTCGTGGTGGAAGGACATGCAGCTGCCGCGCGTGCGGACGCTGGACGACGTCGTCGCCGTCGGCAAGGAGGCGCGGGAGAAGGGCTGGACCGCGCTCAAGACCAACCCGATGATCTTCGACGTCGCCGAGCCGTACCAGCACGCGCCCGGCTTCGCGCGCCGGGGGGCGGGGTTCCCGGAGCTCAACGCCGACCGCCAGGTCCTCGACAACGTCCGCCGGCAACTCGCCGCCTTCCGCGAGGGGGCGGGCAAGGACATGGACATCCTGGTCGACCTGAACTTCAACTTCAAGACCGAGGGCTTCCTCCGGATGGCGAGGGCGCTGGAGCCGTTCGACATCTTCTGGGTGGAGATCGACACGCGCGACCCGAAGGCGCTCCACTACGTGCGCTCGCGCACCAGCATCCCGGTGGCCTCGTGCGAGTGCCTCTTCGGCCGGCGCGACTACCGGCCGTACTTCGAGCAGCAGTCCGTCGACGTGGCCATCATCGACACCCCCTGGAACGGCGTGGCCGAGTCCGTGAAGATCGCGAGCCTCGCGGAGGCCTACGAGGTCAACGTCGCCCCGCACAACTTCTACGGCCACCTGGCGACGATGATGAACATCCACTTCTGCGCCGTCGTGCCGAACCTCCGCATCATGGAGATCGACCCCGACGTCGTCCCCTGGTACGACGAGCTGGTGACCGTGAAGCCCGTCCTCGAGGACGGGCACCTGCGGCTGCCGACGGGACCCGGCTGGGGCACGGAGGTCGACGAGGCGGCCGTGAAGGCGCACCCGCCGCGGAAGCGCTGATGATCCGCCACCGGACGCTCGAGACGAACGGCATCCGGATGCACGTGGCCGAGGCGGGCGAGGGACCGCTCGTCCTGCTCTGCCACGGCTTCCCCGAGTCGTGGTACTCGTGGCGACATCAGCTGCGCGCGCTGGCCGAGGCCGGCTATCACGCGGTCGCGCCCGATCAGCGCGGCTACGGGCAGACGGACCGGCCGGAGGCGATCGACCAGTACACGCTGCTGCACCTGGTCGGCGACCTCGTCGGCCTGCTCGACGCGCTCGGCGCGCCGACGGCCGTCGTCGCCGGCCACGACTGGGGCGCCCCCGTCGCCTGGCACGCGGCGCTGCTGCGGCCCGACCGCTTCCGCGCGGTGATCGGCCTCAGCGTGCCGTTCACGCCGCGCGGGCGGGCGCGGCCCACGACCGTGATGCCGCGCACCGACGACGCCGTCTTCTACCAGCTCTACTTCCAGGAGCCCGGCGTGGCCGAGGCGGAGCTGGAGCGCGACCCGCGCGAGTCGATCCGCCGGATGCTCTACTGGGGGTCGGGCGACGGGCAGCGCGGCGCGCACGCTGCCGGGTCGGGCGCCGTCGGCATGGTGCGCCGCGACGGCGGCTTCCTCGCGCGCCGCGAGGCCCCCGCCGCGCTGCCCGCCTGGCTCACGGAGGCGGACCTCGACCACTACGCCGGCGAGTTCGCACGCACCGGGTTCCGCGGCGGGCTCAACTGGTACCGGAACATCGACCGGAACTGGGAGCTGCTGGCCCCGTGGGCCGGCGCCAGGATCAGCGTGCCCGCCCTCTACGTGACGGGCGATCGCGACCTCGTCGTCACGTTCCGGGGCATGGACAAGCTCCTGCCGGCGCTCAAGACGCTCGTGCCCGACCTGCGCCAGAGTCTCATGCTGGCCGGCTGCGGCCACTGGACACAGCAGGAGCGCCCGGACGAGGTCAACGCCGCCATGCTGCGGTTCCTCGAGACCGTGAGGTAGACCATGCCCGCCATCGCATTCGACGTCGCGCTGCGCCGGCCGCTGGCCGACGGCACCGTCTTCGGCGACGTGGGAGCGTACGAGGAGCTGAAGGGTCGGCTCCGCTTCGCACTCGATCCGTCGAGCGCCGCCAGCCGCGGCATCACCGACATCGACCTCGCTCCGCGCAACGCGCAGGGCCGGGTGGAGTTCGCCGCCGACGTGTCGGTCCTGGTGCCGGTGGACCGCGCGCGCGCGAGCGGCCGCGTGCTCGTCGACGTGGTGAACCGCGGCAACACGGTGAGCGTGCCCAACTTCAACCACGCGACGCGCCCGGTGTTCCGGGAGGGCTCCGATCCCAACCCGCCGGTCGACGTCGGCGACGGATTCCTGATGCGCCGCGGCTGGGTGGTCGTCTCGTGCGGCTGGCAGGGCGACCTGCCGGACCTCCCCGGTCTCTTCCGGCTGCACGGCGTGGAGGCCCGCGAGCACGACGCGCCGCTCCGCGGCCGGGTCTACGTCCAGTGCCAGGCGCCGGAGGACGTGCCGCACTTCCTGCTGTCCGATCGCGGCCACCAGCCGTACCGCGCGGGGGACCTGGAAGAGCGCGAGGCGGTGCTCACCGTCCGCGACATGCCCGACGCCGAGCCGGAGGTCATTCCGCGCTCGCGGTGGCGGTTCGCGCGCGTGGAGGGCGGGCGCGTCGTCCCGGACGCCGGCCACGTCTGGCTGGAGGGCGGCTTCGCGAAGGGCCGGCTCTACCACGTCGCCTACACGGCGGTCGGCGCGCCTGTCATGGGCCTCGGCATCGCGGCGCTGCGGGAGTGCGCCGCGTGGCTCAAGCACGGCGACGCCGCGGCCGGCCACCCCGCGCCTGGTCGGCTGCGCTGGGCGTACGCCTACGGACGCTCGCAGACCGGCCGCCTGCTGCGCACGCTGCTCCACTACGGCCTGAACGTGGACGAGGAAGGCCGCGAGGCGTTCGACGGAATCATCGCCAACGTCGCCGGCGGGATGCGCGGCGAGTTCAACCAGCGCTTCGGCCAGAACTCCAAGGACCGCCCGTGGGCGATGTGCCACCTGGAGCCGTTCCAGGTGGAGCCGCGCGGTCGTGCGAAGGTCGTCTACACGAACACGGCTGCGGAATACCACCGCGGCGATGCCTCGCTGGTGCACACCGACCCCGACGGCGCGCGCGACGTCGAGCACGGCCCGAACGTGCGCGTCTACCACTTCGCCGGCACCGAGCACGGGCTCGGCGTGTGGCCGCCGAGCGACGCGCAGGCGGCCGCCGCCGATCCGCACGGCTGGGTGGAGCGCTCGCGGCACCTGCGCGGGGTCGTCAACTACGGCCGCCTGCTCCGCGCCTGTCTCGTGAACCTCGACCGCTGGGTCACCGAGGGCGCCGCGCCGCCGCCGAGCCGGCATCCGCGCGTCGACGACGGCACGGCGGTCGTCCCGGAGTCGCTGGCGAAGGTCTTCGACGCGATCCCCGGCGCGCGATACCCGCGCCGTCACGCGCGGCCGCAGCGCGTCGACTTCGGGGCCGACACGGAGATGCGGCGCGTCTCCCTCGCGCCGCCGCGCGTCGGACGCCCCTATGGCAGCCGCGTCCCCGCCGTGAACGCCGACGGCAACGAGGTGGCGGGCATCGTGCTCCCGGAGCTCGCGGTGCCGGTCGCCACCCACACCGGCTGGAACCTGCGCCATCCGGACATCGGCGGCGACGAGCAGCTGCTGGTCTTCGCGGGCGCCACGCTGCCGTTCGCCCGGACGCGCGGCGACCGCGAGCGCGCGGGCGACCCGCGCCCCTCGATCGCCGAGCGCTACGCCACGCGGGAGGACTACCTGGCGCGCGTCGGTGACGCCGCCCGCGCCCTCGTGAAGGACGGCTACATGCTCGAGGAGGACGTCGAGACGTCCGCCGCGCTCGCCGCGCGCATGTGGGACGCCTGGGCTTAGCCGACAGGCTTGCGGCCGCTCACGCCAGGGGCTGACCGTATCGCTCGCGGTGCGCGACCTGAGCGAGCGGCTTGCGCTGCTTGCGGCCCTGGCCGAGCCGGCGCGTCGGATACCCGAAGGGCACGACGGCGACGACGTCGAGGGTGTCCGGGATCCCGAGGATCTCGTTGACGCCGGTCAGCGTGCCGCCGAAGCCCACCCAGTTCGAGCCGACGCCGTTCGCCCACGCGGCGAGCATCATCGACTGGATGGCGCGGCTCGCGTCGGACACGGCGAACTTCGACTTCGTGACGGCCACCACGATCGCCAGCGGCGCCTGCGCCACGTACGGTCCCGACGTCGCCACGGCACCGAGCCGCGCGAGGGTCGGACCGTCCTCCACCACGACGAAGTGCCAGGGCTGCGCGTTCATCGCGCTGCCCGTCAGGCGGCCGGCCTCGACGATCGCGCGGACGACGTCGGCCGGCACCCGCGTGCTCCGATACTGCCGCACCGCGAGCAGCGTGCGGATCGCGTCCAGCGTGTCCATGCCTCCGTCAGAGCCTCGACGCGAGCGCGGCGGCGACGTCCTTGCCGGGCACGACGGGCAGGATCTCGAAGTGGATCAGGTCGGACCACTGCACGATCCACTGCTGGAGCAGCGTCACGTCGTCGCACTCCATCAGCTGGAAGCACCGGTCGAGATCCGCGGTCACCCACGAGCCGACGAACGCCAGCCCGTCGGGCATCTGCCGGCCCTTGTCCCGGAACCGGCGATACACCGCCTTCGCGTCCTGATTCCTGAACGTCTCGATGCACATGAAGAGCATGGGGGCCTCGCTCAGCGGTCCACGATGGCGACCGCGCGCGTCCAGCCGGCGGATGCGCCCCGGATCTTCACCGGGAAGCATGCGATCGTGAAGCCGTCGGCCGGCAGCGATTCGAGGTTGTG
>DASUPA010000518.1:0-5736 GCA_036276335.1 Candidatus Methylomirabilota bacterium
TCGGCAGTCTCGTCTTCTTCTTCGCGACGAGCCGCTTCCGCGAGCGCGTGCTCGCGAGCCGGCGCCCCGCGATCGAGCCGCCGGACGCGGCCGCCTACGTGGCGCACATCCAGGATCTGCTCACCCACGGCCTGGCGGCCGGGCGCCCGGGCGCGAGGCGCCGCGCATGACGCGGCGCCGGCGCGTCGTGGTCGGCGGGGCGCTACTGCTCGTCCTCGGTGCGGGCGCGGTCGCCGCCTGGCGTATCTTCCTCGCGCCGCCCGCCGTCCCGCCCGGCGTGATCGCGGTGAGCGGTCGCATCGAGGGGGACGACGCGGCCGTCGCCGCCAAGACGGCGGGGCGGATCCGCCAGCTCACCGTGCGGGAGGGCGATCGGGTCGAGGCGGGCCAGGTGATCGCGGTGCTCGACGACGAGCAGATCCGCGCCCGGGAGGAGCAGGCGGTGGCGGCGGTGGGGCAGGCCGAGGCGCGCGTCCGGCTGGCGCGCCACCAGATCACCGTGCTGCAGGAGCAGCTCCGGCAGAGCGAGCTCGGGGTCGAGCAATCGCGCGCGGATGCGAGCGGCCGCGTGAACGAGGCCGAGGCGCGGCTGGCCGCGGCCGAGGCGCAGCTCGCCCAGGCGGAGGCGGCCCACGCGCAGGCGAAATGGGATCGCGAGGCGGCCTTGCGCCTGTTCGCGCGCGAGCTCATCGCCGAGCAGGAGGCGCGCCGCGCCGAGCGGAACGAGGAGGCGCAGGCGGCGGTCGTCGCCGCCTCGCGGCGGCAGGTGGAAGCGACGCGGGGGGCGCTGACGGCGGCGCGCGCGTACCTCGTGAATCCCGCCATCCGGACCTCCCAGGTGGCCGCGGTGCAGGGACAGATCCTCCAGGCGGAGGCGGACATCGCGGCGGCCCGGGCGGAGGCCGTGCGCGCGCGCGCCCAGCTCCAGGAAGCGCGCGCGAACCGTCAGGACCTGAAGGTCGTCGCGCCGTTCGGCGGCACCATCGCCACGCGCACGGCCGAGCCGGGCGAGGTGGTCAGCGCCGGCACGCCGGTCGTCACGCTGGTGAACCTGGCCGAGGTCTACCTTCGCGCCTTCGTGCCGGAGGGCCAGATCGGGCGGGTGCGCGTGGGCCAGCCGGCGCGCGTCTATCTCGACTCGGCGCCGACCGAGCCGATCGCGGCCGAGGTGTCGCGCGTGGATCCCGAGGCCTCGTTCACGCCCGAGAACACGTACTTCCGCGAGGACCGCGTGAAGCAGGTGGTCGGCGTGAAGCTCCGGCTGCGCGGCGCCGTCGGCTTCGCGAAGCCCGGCATGCCGGCCGACGGCGAGATCCTCGTCGAGGGCGCCGACTGGCCCACGCGCCAGGCGCGCCGGTGAGCGGGCCGGACGTCGCCATCCGCGTCCGTGCGCTGGCCAAGCGCTACGGCGGCGCGGTGGAGGCCGTGCGCGGCATCGACCTCGACGTGTACGCGGGCGAGATCTTCGGCCTGATCGGCCCGGACGGGGCGGGGAAGACCTCGACGTTCCAGATCCTCGGCGGCGTGATGGAGGCGACGTCGGGCGCCGCCGAGCTGCTCGGACAACCGGCGCGCCAGGCGCGCGCGTACGTCGGGTACCTCACGCAGGCGTTCAGCCTCTACCAGGACCTCAGCGTGACGGAGAATCTCCGGTACGTGGGCGCGCTGCGGCGCGTGCCGCCGCGCGTGGTCGAGGAGCGCGGCCGGCGCTACCTCACGATGTTCGGGCTGGAGCGCTTCACCGACCGGCTGGCCGGGCGGCTGAGCGGCGGCATGAAGCAGAAGCTGGCGCTGGCCTGCGCGCTGGTGACGGAGCCGCGCGTCCTCCTGCTGGATGAGCCGACGACGGGCGTCGACCCGGTGTCCCGCCGCGAGTTCTGGGACGCGCTCGCACAGCTCTCGAGCCAGGGCATCACGATCCTGCTCGCGACGCCGTACCTGGACGAGGCCGAGCGCTGCCACCGCGTGGCCCTCATGCACGAGGGCCGGCTGCACCGGACGGGCACGCCGGCCGCGCTGCGGCAGTCGCTCGGGCTCGAGCGCCTCGAGGTGCGCGCGACCGACCTGCGCCGGGCGGAGGCGCTGCTGCCCGCCGGTGACGGGATCGTCGACGTGCAGCGCTTCGGGGATCGCCTCGACGTGCTCGTGCCCGACGTGCAGGCCGGCGAGCGGACGGTGCGCGAGACGCTGGCCCGCGCCCACCTGGCCGTGGAGGGCGTGCGCGTCGCCACGCCCACGCTCGAGAACGCCTTCGTCGCGCTCCTGCGCGAGCTCGGAAGCGAGATGCGGGTCGTCGATCTCCCCGGCCGGGGCGCCGGCGTCTCGGCGGACTCGGTGGCCATCGGCGCGCGCGGGCTGCGGAAGACCTTCGGCGAGTTCGACGCCGTCAAGGGCGTGGACCTCGAGGTGCGCTTCGGCGAGGTGTACGGCCTGCTCGGCGCCAACGGCGCGGGCAAGACGACCACGATCAAGATGCTCTGCGGCCTGCTGGACCCGAGCGCGGGCGAGGTGCGGCTCGCCGGCGAGGTGGGCGCCCTGCGCTCGGAGGGCGTGCGGCAGCAGGTGGGGTACATGTCGCAGAAGTTCTCACTCTACGACGACCTCACGGTCGACGAGAACCTCGACTTCTTCGCGGGCGTCTACCAGGTGCCCGCCGACGTGCGCGAGGCGCGCAAGCGCTGGGTGCTCGAGTTCGCGGGGCTCGAGGACCGGGGCGGCCAGCTCACGGGCAGCCTGCCCGGCGGCTGGAAGCAGCGCGTGGCCTTCGGCGCGGCGATCATGCACGAGCCGCGCGTCCTCTTCCTCGACGAGCCGACCTCCGGCGTGGATCCGATCGCCCGGCGCGCGTTCTGGGCCATGATCAACCGGCTGGCCGACCACGGGACGGCCATCCTCGTCACCACGCATTACCTGGAGGAGGCCGAGCAGTGCAATCGCCTCGGCTTCATGGTCGCCGGCGAGCTGGTGACCGAGGGCACGCCGAGCGGCGTGAAGGCCGCGCAGGGCGGGCGCGTGCTCGAGATGCGCACCGACGCGCCGCTCCGCGCGCTCGCCGTGCTCAGGACCGAGATGGAGCCGTGGCGCGTGTCGCCCTTCGGCGACCGCCTCCACGTGATCGTCGACGACGATCCGGGGGTGGCGGCGCGCCGGCTGGAGGCGTGGCTGGCGCGCGACGGCATCCGCGTCCTCGAGGCGACGGAGCAGGACTACTCGCTGGAGGACGTCTTCCTCGCGATCGCCGAGAAGGGGACGCGCGCGGCCGGCCGGCCGGCCGCCGCCTGACCGCGCATGCGACGCATCCTCGCCCAGGCCCGCAAGGAGCTGACGCAGCTCCTCCGTGACCCGCTCGCGCTGGGGCTGGCGCTCGTGCTGCCCGCGGCGCTCACCGCGATGCTGGGTACCTCGATCTCGCTGACCGTGACGGACATTCCGATCGTCATCCAGGACCTCGACCAGACGCCGCTGTCGCGCCGGTACGCGGACGCCTTTCGCAGCTCGCTCACGTTCCGGGTGGTGACGCTGCCGCCCGCGACGTCGCCGGAGGCGATGCTCTACCGCGGCCGGGCGCGGGCGGCCCTCGTCATCCCCGAGCGCTTCGAGCGCGAGATCCGCCGGGGCCGCCCCGTCGAGGCGCAGCTGCTGGTGGACGCGACGGACGGCAACACCGCGCTCCTCACGCGCGGCAGCGCGGGGCAGGTCAGCCGCGCGTTCGCGGAGACGCTCGGCCCGGCCCGGACGCCTGCCATCCGGACGGCGATCCGGCTCTGGTTCAATCCCGGCCGCGAGCCGCGGAAGTTCTACGGGCCCGGGTTCCTCGTGCTGGGGCTGGCGATCTTCCCGCCCGTGCTCGCGGCGCTCGCGATGTCGCGCGAGGGCGAGCAGAAGACGATCCTGCAAGTCTACGTCTCGAGCATCTCGGCGCACGAGTTCCTGCTCGGCAAGATCCTGGCCGGCATGGCCGTCGGCGTCGCCCAGTGCCTGCTGGGCGTCGGCCTCATGTACACGCTGTTCGGCCTCCGGTTCGTCGGCGATCCCACGCCGTTCGCCGCCGGCAGCCTGCTGTTCGTCTTCTGCATGGTGTCCTTCGGCGTGCTGGTCGGTGGCGCCATCCCGAACCAGGCGGCCGCCGTCCAGGCGGTGGCGCTCGGGGGCTTCCTGCTGTCCTTCCTCCTCTCCGGGCTGATCTTCCCGGTCGAGAACATCCCGGACGCGCTGCGGTGGATCTCGAACCTGGTCCAGGCGCGCTACTACGTGGTCGTCGTCCGGGACGCCTTCCTGCAGGGCGGCGGCTGGCCCGCGGTGTGGTGGGCGGTGCTCGCGATCGGCGCCCTCGGGCTCGCCTTCTACGGGCTCGCCTGGCGGACGATGCGCCGCATGCAGGTGAAGGCGTGAGGCGCGCCGTCGGCCGGCTGTTCGGGGGGCGCTTCTGGGCGCTCGCGCTGAAGGAGCTGCGGCAGATCCGGCGCGACCGACGGCTCACGATCTCGCTCATCGTGCCGCCGACGCTGCAGATCCTCCTGTTCGGCTTCGCGCTGGACTCCGACGTCCGCAACCTCCGCCTCGGCGTCGTGGACGAGAGCCGCACGCGCGAGAGCCGCGAGCTCGTCTCCGTGCTGACCGAGAATCCCACCTTCGAGCTGACGGGGGACTTTCCGACGTCCGACCGCCTGGGAGAGGCCCTCGCGCGGGGGCGCCTCGACGTCGGCGTCGTGGTGCCCCAGGACTTCGCCCGGCTGCGCAGCCGGGGGCGGCCCGCGACCGTCCAGGTGCTCCTCAACGCGGCCAACGCCAACACCGCCCAGATCGCCCAGGCCTACGTCGAGGGCGCGGTCGCGTGGCTCAACCGCGAGGTCACCGGCGTGCGCGCGGCGCCGGTCGAGCTGCGCCCCGCCTACCTCTACAACCCGGGGCTGGTGAACGCCTGGTTCATCGTGACGGGCGTCTTCGGGACGCTGATCATCCTGAACGGCTCGCTCGTCTCCGCGGCCACCATGATCCGCGAGAAGGAGCAGGGCACCGTCGAGCAGCTCCTCATGACGCCCGCGAGCGCGCTCGAGGTGGTGACGGCGAAGATGCTGCCGCTCTTCGTCCTCCTCATGGCGATGGTGGGGCTGGTGCTGACCGTCGCGCGGCTGGTGTTCCAGGTCCCGTTCCGCGGCAGCCCCGGGCTGGTGCTCCTCGCCTGCGCGTGCTGCGTGCTGACCGGGGTCGGTCTCGGCACCCTGATCTCCACCTTCGCGCGCTCCGCCAACCAGACGCAGCTCATCAGCTTCTTCGTCAATCCGCCGCTCGCCATGCTGTCGGGAGGGCTGACGCCGATCGAGGCGATGCCGGCGTGGGTGCAGCCGCTGACGAACCTGAACCCGATCGCGCACTTCGCGACGATCGCGCGCAGCGTGCTGGTGAAGGGCGCCGGCCTCGACATCGTCTACCCGAATCTCCTCGCGCTGATCCTCCTGGCGAGCCTCTTCGTCGGCGTCAGCGCCTGGCGGTTCCGGCGCCAGCTGGGCTAGGCGGTTGGAGCAGGGAGAGCCGCCACGGCTTCGCCGGGGCGGCCGGAGCCGCCCAGGGGGATCGGGGGGCCCGGTCGAGGGCCCCCGTGAACTAGAGACCGACCGCGTCGGCGACGAGCGTCCGCAGCTCCCGCCGCAGGCGCGTGACCGTCGCGGCGTGCGCCGGGTCTGCGATCACGTTCCTCATCTCGTAGGGGTCCTGCTCCAGGTCGTAGAGCTCGTC
>DASUPA010000519.1:0-9874 GCA_036276335.1 Candidatus Methylomirabilota bacterium
GCCAGCATGCGGAGCAGCGTGGTCTTGCCGCAGCCGGACGGGCCGAGGAGGACGAGGAACTCGCCTTCCTTGGTGGCGAGGTCCACGCCATCCACGGCCCATACGTCGCCGAATCGCTTCTTGACGCTCCGGGTCTCGACCGTGGCGATTAGACGAGCCCTTTTTCCTTCCACTTGGCGAAGATGCGCTTGCAGGCGGCGTCCGCCTCCCGCAGCGCCTCTTCGGGCGTGGCCGAGCCGCTCGCCGCCTTCGCGAACATGACGTTCAGCACCCAGGTGCTGAAGATCTCGTCGATCGCCGCGTTGGCGTAGCCCGGGTAGCCGACGTTCGTCGCCCAGTTGAGCACGTCGTCCATCACCTTGTACTTGTCGGCCGGGTGACCCTTCGGGTCATTGGCGATCAGCTTCTGCAGATCCGGCACGGTCTTCTCGAAGCACGGGAAGTCGTAGAACTCACCGGCGCGGAACGCCTGACCGAAGTCGGTCGTGTAGTCGACCAGGAACTTCTTGGCGCCCTCGATGTTCTCCGAGAACTTCCACGACACGTAGCACTGCATGACGTGCTCGAGCCCGATCGCCCGCGCCGGTCCCCGGAGCGCCTTGGTGAGCTGGATCTTCTTCGAGATCTCGGGGTTGTCCTTCTCGGCCGTCCGGGTGATCGAGATGGCGTTGAGGGCCAGCGACAGCGTCCCCGCGATCATCGCCCGGTTGTTGGAGGAGGCGTCCCAGGTGAAGACCTCGGGCGTCATCGCCTCGGTGAAGAGCGCCTTGACGAACTTGATCGCCTCCAGCGTCTCCTTGGAGCTCAGCGTGAGGTTGCCCTGGGCGTCCTGCTCGTGCGAGCCGAAGGCGTACATGATGGTCCGCATGGCCATGCCGGTGTCGATCTCGTTGGCGAGGCCGACGCCCACCGGGACGTTGCGCTTCTTCTTGATCTCGGCGCCCTTGATGCGCACGTCGTCCCAGGTCTTCGGGCCCCCCGCCATCCCGACCTCGCCGAAGAGGTCCTGGCGGTAGTTGACCGGGTCGGGTGTGAACGACGGCGAGAAGGCGTAGTACTTCTTCGTCTTCGGGTTGTAGGTGCTCTTCACCGCGAGGTCGATCGGCTTCCCGAACTTCTTCGAGATCTCCTGGTAGACGTCGCTCATGTCGACCGTCTGCTCCTCGAGCGAGGGCGGCGGCCAGTTGAGGAGGAACAGGTCGTGGCCCTTCTGGGCGGAGATCTCCGCGGCCGCGCGCGGATTGATGCCGGCGATGCCGATATTGTCGACGGTCACGTCGGTGTCGTTCTTCTTGCCCCACTCGACGGCGTACTTCTTGTTGAACCACTCGTCGTAGGCGGGGACGAAGTGGACCCACTGGAGGATCCGGAGCTTCTTCATCGCCGCGCGGGCCAGACGCGGGCGGCTCACGTGCGCCCCGACGCCGACCGCCAGCGCCCCGGTCCCGGTTGTCTTCAGGAAATCTCGGCGGTTCACGCTGCCGTTCGCCATGGTTCCGCTCCTTTGCGGGATGGACATCGCCGCGCCGACCTCGTGTCCCTGGAAAGGTCGGACCCTATTAGCCGCCGCCCCGTGGACCCTGTCAAGAGGAGGTGGGGGCAGGCCGTCCCGTGTATGCTTCGGGCCCATGAGAGGACCCGGACGATGAGAGCCGTGATCTGTCGCGCGTGGGGCCCCGTCGACGACCTGAAGCTCGAGGACGTCGCGCCGCCGGCGCCCGGCAAGGACCAGCTGGTGATCGACGTCAAGGCGACGGGCGTGAACTACGCGGACGCGATCATGGTCGCGGGGCGCTACCAGACGCGGCCGCCGTTCCCCTTCAGCCCGGGGCTCGAGACCGCGGGCGTCGTGACGCGCTGCGGCGGGGGCGTGACGCGCTTCCGGACCGGCGACCGCGTGATGGCGATCCTCGCCCACGGCGGATTCGCCGAGCAGGCGCTGGCCGACGAGGTCGAGACGTTCGCCATCCCCGACGCCATGCCGTGGGACGACGCCGGCGCGTTCCCCATCGCCTACGTCTCGAGCCACGTGGCGATCCGCTGGCAGGGGCGGCTCGAGCGCGGCGAGACGCTGCTGGTGCTCGGCGCCGCGGGCGGCGTCGGACTGACGGCGGTGGAGATCGGCAAGGCGATGGGCGCGCGCGTCATCGCCGCCGCCAGCACGCCGGAGAAGCTGGCCGTGGCGCGCGAGCGCGGCGCCGACGCGACCATCAACTACGCCACCGAGAAGCTCACCGAGCGCGTCATGGCGCTCACCGACGGCAAGGGCGCCGACGTCTGCTTCGATCCCGTCGGCGGCGAGCTCTTCGACGCGGCGCTGTCCTCGCTCGGCTGGGGCGGGCGCATCCTCCTCATCGGCTTCGTCGGCGGCGTCCCGAGCATTCCCGCCAACCGGCTGCTGGTGAAGCACCGGGCGGCCCTCGGCTCGTCGCTCCGCTACTTCCGCTGGCACGCGCCGGACAAGCTCCGGCAGTCGGTCGACGAGCTGCTGCGGTGGTACGCGGCCGGCACGCTGAAGCCGCTCGTCACCCACCGGGTGCCGCTGGAGCGGACGGTCGAGGCGATTCGCCTGCTGACGGACCGCAAGGCGCACGGCAAGATCGTCGTGATGCCGGAGCTCCGCGCCTGATGGAGCCGCGCGCCTGATGGAGCTCCGCGTCCGGCCGCACGGCCCGCACGTCGTCGTCGTCACCATCGACAACCAGCCGCGCCGCAACGCGATGCCGCGCGCCATGCTGGCGGAGCTGGCCGCGCTCTGGGACCGGCTCGAGCGCGAGCCGTGCCGCTGCATCGTGCTCACCGGCGCCGGCGACCGCGCCTTCACCTCGGGCGCCGACATGAGCGGTGATCTCTCGGCCGACGCGGAGACGGCGCGCACGGTGAATCACGCGCTGCTGAAGAACCGGCCGTACGCCAAGCCCATCGTGGCCGCGGTCAACGGCGACTGCGTGGCGGGCGGGCTGGAGCTCCTGCTCTCGACGGACGTCCGGGCGGCGGCGCCGCACGCGCGCTTCGGCCTGCCGGAGGTCCGCTGGTCGATCTATCCCTTCGGCGGCGCCACGGTGAAGCTCGTCCAGCAGATCGGCCACGTGCACGCCATGGAGCTCCTGCTCACCGCCCGGCTGATCGACGCCGCCGAGGCCGCGCGGATCGGGCTGGTCAACCGCGTGGTGCCGGCCGACCGGCTCCTGCCGTGGGCGCTGGAGACGGCGGAGACGATCGCCGCCAACAGCCCGACCGCCGTGCAGGCCGTGAAGCAGCAGATCAGCAGTACAATCGCGGACCATGCGGCGTCGCGCGAGGCGCTCGAGCAGGAGCTCGGCGACCGCGTGCGGCGCAGCGAGCACTTCAAGGAAGGCGTGCGGGCGTTCCTCGAGAAGCGCACCCCGAACTACTCGTGAGGAGGAGATCGATGAAGCTGCTGGCGATCGTGCTGGCCGTGCTCGTGGCGGCGCCGATGGTGCTGGTACCGGTGACCGCGCGGGCCGCCGAGGACGTGAAGATCGCGCTGGTGGCGCCGCTCTCCGGCCGGTGGGCGCGCCAGGGGCAGCTCAAGAAGATGGGCGCCGAGATGGCCATCGCCGAGATCAACGCGCAGGGCGGGATCAAGGCGCTCGGCGGCGCCAAGCTGGTCCTGCGCGAGGCGGACGCGGGCGACAGCGTGGAGAAGGCGGTGAGCGCGGCGCAGCGCGCGCTCAGCCGCGAGAAGATCAGCGCCGGCATCGGCGCCTGGCTCAGCTCCTTCACGCTGGGCGTCACCGAGGTGGCCGAGCGGCTCGAGATCCCGTGGTTCACGCTGTCCTATGCCGACTCCATCACGGAGCGCGGCTTCAAGTACACGTTCCAGACGAGCCCCGTCTCCGGCGTGCAGGCCGAGCAGGCCCTCGACCTCGTCGTCGATCTGGCCAAGCGCAACAAGCAGACACTGAAGAAGGCCGCCATCGTCGGCGACAACACCGCGGCCACCGTGTTCTTCTTCAAGCCGCTCCGCGAGAAGCTGCTCAAGGCCAAGGGCATCGAGATCGTGGTGGACGAGGTGTGGACGCCGCCGCTCGCCGACGCGACCGCCATCGTCCAGAAGATCCGCTCGGCCCAGCCCGACATCGTCTTCTACGGCGCCACCAACTTCCCGGACTCGATCCAGGTGCTCCAGAAGGTCAAGGAGTTCGGCGTGAAGGTTCCGATCCAGGGCGTGGGCGCCTGGCTCGTCACCCCCGAGTACGTGAAGACCGTCGGCAAGGAGCTGCTCGACAACATCATGACCGTGACCGCCGCCCACCCGCTCAAGGGGCAGGAGGCGTTCGTCAAGCGCTTCACGGAGCGCACGGGCGAGCCGTTCATGACGCAGGACCCGCTCATGAGCTACGCCCACGTCTGGATCATCAAGGAGGCCATCGAGATGGCGAAGTCCGCCGACCCGAAGGCCATCCGTGACGCCGTGGCGAAGCTCGACCTCAGGTCGGGGCCGGCGGCGGCGGCGCTGGCGCCGGGACGGATCAAGTACGACGAGCGGGGGCGCCGCGTGGGCGCCGCGCCGATCATCGTGCAGTGGCAGAACGGCGAGCCGTTCACCGTGGTGCCGGTGGAGTACGCCACCCGCAAGCCGATCTGGCACGGCAGCAAGTAACGGCGCGTGGGCGCCGGCGACCTCGCGCAGTACGTGGCGACGGGCCTGCTCGTGGGCGGCGTCTACGCGCTCATGAGCATCGGCCTGGCGCTCATCTTCGGCGTCATGCGTGTCGTCAACTTCGCGCAGGGCGACTTCATGATGCTGGGGATGTACGTCACGTACTTCCTCGCGGTGGGCGCCGGCGTCGACCCGCTGCTCGGCGCGCTCGTCACGATCCCGCCGTTCTTCCTGCTGGGCGTGCTCGTCCACCGCGTGCTGCTGGCCCGCGTCACCGGCGGCGGCGACCCGCAGCGCCTGATGGACGCCCAGCTCATCCTGACGCTCGGCCTCTCGCTCATCATCACCAACGGCACCACCATGCTGCTCACGCCGATGCCGCGCGGGATCCAGACGAGCTACGCCACGCAGGCGTTCGGCGTGGGCCCGCTCCTGCTGAACCAGGCGCGCTCGTACGCCTTCCTGATGGCTCTGCTGCTGGCCGGCGTCGTCTACCTCTTCCTCACGCGGACGGACCTCGGCAAGGCGCTGCGCGCGGCGGCCGACGAGCCGGAGGCGGCCGGCTACCAGGGCATCGACGTCCGCGCCATGCACGGGCTCGCGTTCGGCGTCGGCATCGCGCTGGTCGCCGCCGCCGGCGGCCTGCTGGCCACCTACCACCCGATCGAGCCGACGGTGGCGGTCAACTTCATCGTCCTCATGTTCGTCGCGGTCGTGCTCGGCGGGCTCGGCTCCATCCCCGGCGCCTTCGCGGGCGGGCTCCTGATCGGGCTCGTGCAGTCGCTCACCCTGCTGGTGCTGCCGTTCCAGCTCCAGAACGTCGGCGTCTTCATCACCTTCCTGCTCGTGCTCTACCTCCGGCCCCAGGGTCTCTTCGGCCAGCGGCTGCGCGCCGTCTGATGCGCCGGCTCCTGCCGATCGCGCTCGTCGTCCTCGCCGGCGTCGTGCTGACGCTCGTGCTCCAGGAGCGCTATCACCACCGCGTGCTGACGCTCGTGCTGGTGTGGGCCACCATGGGGCTCGCCTGGAACATCATCAGCGGCTACGCGGGGCAGACGTCCTTCGGGCACCAGGCGTTCTTCGGCATCGGCGCCTACGTCACGGTCCTGCTCGCCGTCACCGCCGGGCTCACGCCGTGGCTCGGGATGGTCGTCGGCATGGCGGCCGCCGTGGTCGCCGCCGTGCTCATCGGCCTCCCCACCTTCCGCCTCGCCGGCATCTACTTCGCGCTCGCCACGCTCGCCTACCCGCTGATCTTCCGGATCGTCATGGACTTCCTCGGCTACCAGGAGGTCTCGATCCCGATGGTGCGCGACCGCCCGGTCGCGTACATGCAGTTCCGCGACCCGCGCGCCTACGACCTCCTGGCCCTGGCCGCGCTGGCGGCCACGCTCCTGCTCTCGCACTGGATCGAGGGCTCGCGGCTCGGCTACGCGCTGCGCGCGCTGAGGGCGAACGAGCAGGCCGCGGAGGCGGCGGGCGTCGACACCTTTCGCGCCAAGATGGCCGCCTACATGCTGAGCGCCGCGCCGGCCGCGCTCATCGGCGCCATCTACGCCCACGCCATCCTCTTCGTCGTCACGCCGGACGCCGTCTTCGGCGTGCTCGTGATCGTGCAGACGCTGGTGGTGTGCCTCGTGGGCGGCGTGGGCAGCAAGTGGGGGCCGCTCATCGGCGCCGCCATCATGGTGCCGATGAGCGAGACGCTCGACGCCACCGTCGGCGACCAGCTCCCGGGCATCCAGGGCGTCGTGTACGGCGGCGCCCTCGTGCTCGTGATGCTCTTCGCCCCGGAGGGCATCTACTGGCGGGTGCGAGGCCTCCTGCCCGCCCGGCGCACGGCGGAGGCGCCGGCCGCCGCGGCGGCCCCGCGCATCGACACGTCCGTGGCCGGCCGGGCGCCGGTGGCGCGCGGCGCCGCGCTGCTGGAGGTCCACGGCGTCTCGCGCGCGTTCCTGGGCCTGCACGCGCTCGACGACGTGAGCTTCAGCGTCCGCGCCGGCGAGATCCTGGGCGTCATCGGGCCCAACGGCGCCGGCAAGACGACGCTCTTCAACGTGCTGAACGGGTTCCTGCTGCCCGACGCCGGCGAGGTGCGCTACCGCGGCGCGCGGATCAGCGGCCTCCGCCCGAGCGCCGTCTGCCGCCGTGGCGTCGGCCGCACCTTCCAGGTGGTGCGCACGTTCCCCCAGCTCACCGTGCTCGAGAACGTCATGGTCGGCGCCTTCGCGCACGAGACCGCCCCGCCCGGCGCGCGCGAGCGGGCGCTGGGCGCGCTCGCGGCCGTCGGGCTGACGGCGCGCGCCGAGCACCTGCCCGGCGCGCTCACCACGCTGGACCTCCGCCTGATGGAGCTGGCGCGCTGCCTGGCCAGCGCGCCCGACCTGATCCTGCTCGACGAGCCGCTGGCCGGCCTCTCGCGCGACGGCGTCGAGACCATGGCCGCGCTGGTGCGGCGCGTGCGCGACGCCGGCGTGAGCGTGGTGATCATCGAGCACACGATGTACGCGGTCGTGCAGCTCGTCGACCGGCTCGTCGTCCTCGACCACGGCCGCCGGATCGCCGAGGGGCTGCCGGGCGACGTCGTCCGCGACCCCGCCGTCATCGAGGCCTACCTCGGCAAGCGCTGGCTCCGCCACGTCGAGAGTCTCGGGACCGAGGCCGCACCGGCCCCCGGGCCATGCTGAGCGTCTCGGGACTCGACGTCGCGTACGGCGGCCTCCACGCCCTGGCCGGCGTGTCGCTCGAGGTCGGCGAGGGCGAGTTCGTCACCCTCGTCGGGCCGAACGGAGCCGGCAAGACCACGCTGCTCAAGGCCATCGCCGGCGCCGTGCCCGCCGCCGCCGGCCGGATCGTGTACGGCCGCGCGGACATCGGCCGGTGGCCGGCGCACGTGCGGGCCCGGCGTGGCATCGCCCACGTGCCCGAGGGCCGCAAGGTCTTCTCCTCGCTCACCGTGCTCGAGAACCTCGAGATGGGATCGTACCGGCGGCAGGCGAAGCCGCAGCGCGCCGAGGGGCTCGAGGCGGTCTTCGGCCTCTTCCCGGTACTGCGGGAGCGGCGCACGCAGCTCGCCGGCTCGCTCTCCGGCGGCGAGCAGCAGATGCTCGCCATCGGCCGGGCGATGATGGCGCGCCCCGACCTGCTGCTGCTCGACGAGCCGTCGCAGGGCCTCGGGCCGCGCGTCGTCGAGCTCATCTTCGAGGCGATCGCGGCCATCCGGCGCGCGCGCCGCCTGACGATCCTGCTCGTCGAGCAGCGCGTGGTGGAGGCGCTCGAGCTGTGCGACCGCGGCTACGTGCTGGAGACCGGCCGGGTCACGCTGGTGGGCGCGCGCGAGACGCTGCTGGCCGACCCGCGCGTCCAGCAGGCCTACCTCGGCGCCTGACCCAGCTCCTCCCTGAGCCGGGGCTTCTGCACCTTGCCCGTCGGCGTGCGCGGGAACTCCTCGGCCTTCCGGAACACGATCCGCGCGGGGACCTTGTAGCCCGCCAGCCGCTCGCGGCAGAAGGCGGCCAGCGCCTCCGCGGAGGCGGGCGCGCCGTCGTGCAGCTCGACGGCGGCCACCACCACCTCGCCGCGCGCGCGGTCGGCGACGCCGACCACGTACGCCTGCTTGACGGCGGCGTGGGTCAGGAGCACGGCCTCCACCTCCAGCGGCGCCACGTTCATGCCAGCGGTCTTGATCATCTCCTTCAGCCGCCCGCGGAAGCGGAGCCGCCCGTCGTCGCCGACGAGGCCGAGGTCGCCGGTGACGAAGTACCCCTCGGGGTCGAAGGCCGCGCGCGTCTGCTCGGCGTCCCGGTAGTAGCCGGGGGTCACGTGGCCCTTCACGCGGAGCTCGCCCACCTCTCCCGGCGCCAGGGTCCGGCCGCTCTCCGGGTCGACGACGCGGATCGTCATGCCGGGGAGCGCCCGGCCCTGCGTCGCGAGCCGCAGCGCGAGGTCGTCGTGCGCGTCGGTCACCGCGCAGTTGCCGTAGGTCTCGGTGGAGCCGTAGACGTTGCAGAGCTCGCGCGCCGCGACGGCCTCCATCGTCATCTGGAGGTCCTCGGGGAGGCCGATGGTGAGGCCGGTGCGCATCGCGGCGAGGGCGCGGCGGCGCCGGTCCGGATGCTCCAGCATCGCGCGCGCCATGTTGGCCATGCCGTAGTAGACGCTGCAGCGCTGCTCGTCGAGGAGCGCCAGCGCCTCCCCGGGCTCGAAGCTCTCCTGGAGCACGATCGAGCCACCGTGGGTCGCGAGCGCGGGGAAGGCGTTCGCCGAGCCGAACGACCAGAAGAGCGGCACCGCCAGCCACACGCGATCGGCCGCGGTCAGGTGCATGCGCTCGCCGATGTGGAAGCCGTTCTCGATCACGCTGCCGTGGAGGAGCACGACGCCCTTCGGCGTGGCCGTCGAGCCCGAGGTGTAGAGGACGTAGCACGGATCGCGCGGCGTGACCGCGGCCTCGGCCGCGCGCAGCGCGTCCGCGCCGGCCTCGGAGGCGCGCGCGACGAGGTCGGCGAGTCGGTAGACTCCGTCGTGGCGCCGCGCGTCGACGGAGACGACCGCGCGCAGCTCCGGCAGCCGCTCGCTCCGCAGCTCCCCCGGGGCCGACGACGCCAGCTCCGGGCACAGCTCGTACAGCGGCCCGAGGTAGCTCCGCCCGCGGAACGCCTCCATGGTGACGATGGCGGCGGGCCGGCAGTGCTCGAGCGTCCACGCGAGCTCGCGCGGCGCCGAGAACGTGCTCACGCCGACGGTGACGGCGCCGAGCTTGCCGATCGCGAAGGCGGCGACGAGCCACTCGGGACGGTTCGGCAGCAGGACGGCCACCCGGTCGCCCTTCCGGACGCCGACGGCGAGGAGCGCGCGCGCCAGCTCGTCGGCCCGCGCGCGGAGCTCGGCGTACGTGAGCCGCCGGTCGCGGGAGACGACGGCGTCGGCGTCGGGCCGCGCCCGCGCCAGCTCGTCCAGCAAGGCCCCGAGTGTCCGGCTCTGCGGCGGCATGATCGGCCCGACTATAGTCCGGCTCACCGGCCGGCCGATAGCCCGCGCGCGCGTCGCATCGTGCGTCGGCGGCGGCTGTCGTGTTCACGCTGCCGCGCTGACCGGCGACGCCCCACTTGCAACGGGAGCAAGCGCGGTACCATCGGCGAGTCGCGTCACCGGCGGGCGCGAGGCCCGCCGCCGGCTCGAACACACAGGAGACAACATGGCCAGGACCGTTCCCGCGATGGTGCTCGTGAAGCCGAAGACGCTCGT
>DASUPA010000520.1:0-11986 GCA_036276335.1 Candidatus Methylomirabilota bacterium
GCCGACGGCTCCGCGCGAGCGCTCCGTCTGGTGCAGCCAGCGGGACATCGCGACCATGATCGGCGCGTGCCTCGACGCCCCGCCCGATCTCCGGTTCGACGTGTTCTTCGTGACCTCGCGGAACCGCCGCGGCTATCGCGACCTCGAGCACGCGCGCAAAATTATCGGCTGGACGCCCCGCGACAGCGCGGACACCGCTCCCGAGGCTTGAAGATGGCGCCGCGAGCCTGTACAAACGGCTCGTGGGGGTCCCGCGCTTCGGCCTGAACCGCTTCGATGCCCGCTCGGTGGACGCCTTCGCGGCCGACGTCCACCGGGCGGAGACGCTCGGCTGGGACGCCGCCTTCCAGCCCGACTCGCAGCTGCGGCGCCGCGATACCTACGTGCTGCTGGCGGCGGCCGCGCGGGCCACCGAGCGCCTCACGCTCGGGCCGCTGCTGGCGAACCCGATCAACCGCCACCCGACCGTCACCGCCTCCTCCATCGCCACCATCGACGAGCTGGCGCCGGGCCGCGTGCTGCTCGGCTGGGGGGTCGGCGACACGGCGGTGCGCCTGGCCGGTCTGCGGCCCGCGCGGGTCAAGGAGCTGGAAGCAGGGACGCGGCTCATGCGCGCGCTGCTGGACGGCGAGGCGGTGGACGTCGGCGCCGCCCGGCCCGCGCGGCTGCCGCATCACCGCCCGGTGCCCATCTGGATCGCCGCCGGCGGCCCGCGCACGCTGCGCATGGCGGGCGGCGTCGCCGACGGCGTGTTCGTCCGCGTCGGGACCCATCCCGCGAACCTCGCGACCGCCGTGGACGCCATCCGCGCCGGCGCCAAGGACGCCGGGCGTGATCCCTCGGGCGTCCGCCTGGGGGCCATCTTCCACACCGTGCTGCTCGACGACCCGGCGCGGGCCCTCACCATGGCGAAGTCCATGGCGGCCGGCTACTACGAGTACTCGCCGGCGCTCTTCGAGCCGCCCGGCCTGGCGTGGAACGGCCCCGACCCGGAGACGCTCAAGCGCGAGCGGCAGGTGTGGCCGGACTTCCACCACGCGCCGGACCTCGAGGCCAGCGGGCGCGTCGTCGACTTCCTGCCGACGTCCGCGGCCGACGCCTTCGCCCTGCGCGGCGGTCCCGCGGAGATCGCCGAGCGGCTGATCGAGACCCTCCGGGCGGTGCCGGCGGCGTTCGACCACGTCGTGCTGCATCCGATCCCGAACCCGCCGTCGCCGGACGAGGGGGACCGGGGGTTCATGGCCCGCATCGCGCGCGAGGCGCTGCCGCGCGTGCGCCGCGCGCTCGCGTCGGGACGGCCGTGAGCCGCATCTTCTACGAGGCGCCCCGACCGGCGGCGGCGGCCGGGGAGACGGTCGTCACCAGCACGTGCGGCCACAACTGCGGCGGGCGCTGCGTGGTCAACGCGCACGTGCGCGACGGCCGCATCGTCAGGATCAGCACCGACCCGCGCCGGTGGACGTTCGAGATGCCGCCGCTCCACGCGTGCGTGCGCGGCTTCGGGCAGGTCGAGCGCGTCAATCACCCGGACCGCCTGCGCCAGCCGCTGCGGCGCACGGGCCCGCGCGGCGCCGGCCGGTTCGAGCCGATCGGCTGGGACGAGGCGCTCGACGAGGTGGCGCGCCAGCTGCGGCGCGTGCGCGATACGTATGGACCGGCCGCCATCCTGGACTGCTCCCGGACGGGCAGCCTGTCGATGCTCCACAACCGCTTCGCGGTGCCGCGCCTGCTCAACATGTTCGGCGGCTGCACGGAGCTGTGGAGCAACATCTCGGCCGAGGCGGAAGTCTTCGCCGTCCGCGCCACCTTCGGCGCCAAGGCCGAGTACATGAGCGCCGGCCGCGAGCCCACGGACTTCGTCAACTCGCGCCTCATCGTGATGTGGGGCTGGAGTCCCGGCGACGGGACCTTCGGCACCGGCACGCTGCAATACCTGAAGGAAGCCAGGCGCCGCGGCGTGCGCATCGTCTGCGTCGACCCGCGCGTCACGCGGACCAGCCGGCAGCTGGCGGACGAGCACGTCTTCATCCGTCCGTCGACCGACGCCGCCGCGCTCATCGCGATGGCCTACGTCACCGTGCGCGAGGGCCTGCACGACCAGCCGTTCCTCGATCGCCACGTGCTGGGCTTCGACGACGCGCACCTGCCGCCCGGCGTCGCCGCCGGCGCCTCCTATCGCGCGTACCTCGAGGGCCTGGCCGACGGCGTGCGCAAGACGCCCGAGTGGGCGGCCGGGATCACGGGCATCCCGGCGGACACCATTCGCCGCCTCGCCGTGGAGTACGCCACCAGCAAGCCGGCCGCGCTCCAGTGTGGCTACGCGCCCGGCCGCACCATCGCCGGCGAGCAGTTCCACCGGGCCGCGTACGCGCTGGCCGCCATCACCGGCAACATCGGCATCCCCGGCGGCAACACCGGCGTGAGCAACGGCGCCACCGGACGGCTCGGGGTCAAGAGCCTGCCGGCCGGCACCAATCCGGCCGGCGCCCGCGTGGCCTCCTCGCTGCTCGCCGACCTGCTCGAGCGCGGCCGCGCCGGCGGCTACCCGGCCGACGTCAAGCTGATCTACTCGGCCGCCGGCGATCTCTTCAACCAGCTCCCGAACGTCCGCAAGATCACGGCCGCCGCGGAGCGGCTGGAGTTCATGGTCGTCCACGACCACTTCGTGACGCCGACCGCGCGCTACGCCGACATCGTGCTGCCGGCGACGATGTTCTGGGAGCGCAACGACGTCCACGTGCCGTGGGCGGGGGCCGGCCACTACGTGATCTTCATGAAGAAGGCCGTGGAGCCGCCGGACGGCTGCCGCAACGACCTCGACATCTGCGCGGCGCTGGCCGCGCGGCTCGGCATCGCCGGCTACAACGACAGGACGGAAGAGGAGTGGCTGCGCGAGCTGACGCGCGAGACGATCGACGACTTCGACGCCTTCCGCGAGCGCGGGCTGGCGCGCCTGCCCGCGCCGGACGACGCCGTGGCCTTCGCGCGCGAGATCCGCGACCCCGAGCGGCATCCGTTCACGACGCCGTCCGGCAGGATCGAGGTCTACTCGATGGCGCTGGCCGCGAACCCCGATCCGTACGGGCTGGGACCGATCCCGCCCATCCCGACGTGGACCCCGGAGACGCCGGACGCCCGCCATCCGCTCCGGCTCGTCACGCCGAAGTCCCGGGCGCGGACGCACTCGATCCACGACAACCAGCCTGCCCTCGCGCGCGCCGACCACGACGACGTCTGGCTCCATCCGCGCGACGCCGCGGCGCGCGGCATCCTCGACGGCCAGCGGGTGCGGGTGTTCAACGCGCGCGGCGCCACCGAGCTGCCGGCGCGGGTCACCGACCGCATCGCGCCCGGCGTCGTGTCCATCAAGGAGGGCGCCTGGTTCGCGCTCGACGGCCAGGGGCACGACACCCGCGGCTGCGCCAACCTGCTCACCCCGGACCTCGCGTCGCCCGCCGGCGCCAGCCCGTTCAACTCGTGCTTCGTGGACGTGGCGCCCGCCTGATGCGTCGCCGCGCCGCCCGCGCGAGCGTTCCCGCGCTGGCCGCCCTCCTGGCCGCGACGTTCGGCCCCGCGGGCGCCGATCCGTCCGATCCCTCGCCGGCCGTCGAGGAGCGCCGCCAGTCGCCGGCGGAGGCGAGTGCCGCGAGCGAGTACATGCGGGGCGTCCGGGCGCGGGTCATCGCCGACTGGCCGGCGGCCGAGTCCGCCTTCCGGGGCGCGATCGCGCTGGAGCCGACGCACGCGGAGGCATGGAACGAGCTCGGCTACGCGCTGCGCAACCAGCGCCGGTACGCGGAGTCGCTCGACGCCTATCACGAGGCGCTGCGGCTGCGGCCGGAGTTCCCCGAGGCGCTCGAGTATCTCGGCGAGGCCTACGTCAAGATGGGCCGCGTCGAGGACGCGCGCCGCATGCTGGGACGGCTGCGCGTCCTCGACGCCGGCCGCGCCCAGGAGCTGGCCGAGGTGATCGAGAAGGGCGAGTAGGCCTCGCCTAGAACCGCGACGCCGTCAGCTGCACGTCGGCGCTCGCCCACGCACTCCGGAACCGCTCCTCCGCCTGCGCTGCCTCGGCTGTCTTGCCCTGCGCCCTCAGGCTCTGCGCCAGCCCGTGGAGCGACCAGCCGTTGCCCGGGTTGCGCTGGAGATCCTCGCGATAGACGCGCTCGGCGTCGGCGCCGCGCCCGGCCTGGAGGAGCACGGCGCCGAGCGACTGGCGGACCGGGAAGTACCACGGCGGCGGCTCGCTGAACCAGTGCGTGTCCTGCTCGGCCACCGCCGCGCGCAGCAGCCGCTCGGCCGAGGCGAAGTCGCCGGCCCTGGCCGCCATCTCGCCGGCCAGCACGTTGGCCGCCAGCTGCAGGACGTTTCTCGCGCGGAAGAAGAAGGCGATCGTCCGCTCGGGCGGCAGGGAGGCGATGATGCTCTCGAGCTGCCGCAGCTCGCCGGCGGCCTCGGCGGTCTGGCCCTTCGCGTGAAACGCCATGCCGCGGGCGTAGCGCCACACGCCGGAGGTGTAGGTCCAGTCGCGGGGCGGGGCGGGGTGGCGCAGCACCTCGTCCCAGCGGCCGAACCGCACGAGCGCGACGATGGGCGCCACCGGCGCCGTCTCCATGTCCGGCATCTGCGCGATCATCTCGGGCGGCGCGCTGGCGGCGAACTCCCGGGCGACGCGGATCGTCTCGGCGCTGCGGCCCTGCATGCTCGCCGACTGCCAGATGAAGTCGATGTTGTGCGGATAGTAGAGCCCCCGGTAGATCGGGCTCGGCTGCGCGGTCTTGAAGTACGCCCGGTCCGCCTCGACGGCGGCGGCGTTGGTCTTCACGGCGTCGGCGTAGCGCCCGACGCGCCAGTAGATGTGCGCCGGCATGTGGACGATGTGGCCGGCTCCCGGCATGAGCGCGGCCAGGCGGTCGGCGGGCGCCTCCGCCCGTGCCGGCTGCGGGCTCGCCTCGACGGCGTGGATGTAGAGGTGGATCGCGCCGGGGTGGTTCGGATCCTTGGCGAGCACGCGCTCGAGGGTCTGGACGATCTCCTCCGTCCCCGGCTGCGGCTTGCCGTCCGGCGTCCAGAGGTTCCAGGGGCGCAGGTTCATCATGGCGTCCGCGAAGAAGGTCGCCGCCTCCAGGTCGTCGGGGAACCGGCGGGCCACGTCGCGCATGGCATCGGCGTAGGCGCGGTCCAGACGCTCGCGCGGCGCGCCCGTGTCGGCGGAGTGCCGCCGGGCGGCGGCGGCGATGAGCGCCTGCTCCACGGGCCGGGCGCCGGCGGCCAGGCGCTGGGCCTGCTGCACGGCCTCGAGCGCCCGCGCCTCGCGCTCGGCGTCGGTCGGGTGGTTGTAGTTCCCGCCCTCGGTGAGGGCCATGCCCCAGAAGCACATCGCGCATTGCGGATCGAGCCGCGCGGCCTCGCGGAACGCGCGCTGCGCCTCGTGATGGTTGAAGCCGTAGACCAGGCGGAGGCCCTGATCGAACCAGCGCTGCGCCTGGGGCGAGGCGGTGGTGATGCGGTACGAGTAGCTCCCCAGCGAGTCGTACAGCACCGGCGTCCCGCCGACGGCGGCCGCGCCGTGCGTGGCGTGGTCCATCCGGGGGCTGGAGCAGGCGAGGGCGAGCACGGACACGGCGAGCGGGACGAGCGCGGTGATGCGATTCATGAGGACCTCCCCGCCGCGATTATAGAGAGGGCCGACTCAGGCCGTCGAGAGGAACGTGTCGACCGCGCGCGCGAAGGCATCCGGCTGCTCGTACGGCAGCATGTGACCGGCGCCGTCGATCATCGCCACCCGCGCGCCCGGGATCAGGGCCTGCCAGTGCGCGGCGTAGGCGGGGACGATCAGCCGGTCGGCGGCGCCCCACACGAGCAGCGTGTCGGCGGTGAGGCGATAGAGCCGCTTCGACAGCCGCCGGTTGGGGATCGGGAACAGGATCTTGCCGGCCACGGCGAGCCGCCGCTGCGAGGCGATGTAGAACTCGCGGAGCGCCTCCATGTCGGCCAGGTCCGCGCCGCCCGTGAGCAGAGCCTGCCCCTGCGTCGGATCGTGGAACAGGACCTCCGCCAGCTGGTAGGGCAGCAGCGCGAAGATGTCGGGGATCGGGTGCGCGTCGAGCCAGAGGCCGGCCGGCGCGGCGAGCACGAGCCGGCCCACCTCGCGCGGGGCCAGGCAGGCCATCTCCGCGGCGATCATGCCGCCCATGGAGTGGCCGACCAGGTGCGGCTGGCGGAGCCCCAGCGCCTCCACGAGGTCCCAACCGTGCAGCGTGAAGTCCAGCATGTCCTCGAGCAGCTCCTCGCCCGTGGAGTCGCCGTATCCCGGCCACTCCGGGGCGAGGACGTGGTAGCGCTGCGCGAGCCGGTCGAGGAAGGGATTGTCGGAGAGCAGACCGCCCGCGCCGTGGAAGAAGACGAGCGGCGCGCCGCTGCCGCCCTCCAGGACGCGGCACCGCGTGCCCTTCGCCGTCGCGACGCTCCGCGACTTCATCGCGGCCACTCCTCGCGGGCTTTCTCGGCGCCCGGGCGCCGCTCCTCCGGCCGGATGCGCTCGTCCATCGGATGCACCCACCACCGGTCGTCGTGCTTCCAGTCGGGCCAGACGTCCCGGAGGCGCGGCATGACCTTCTCGGCGAACAGCTTCGAGGAGTGGCGGGTCTTCCAGTCCGGCATGTCGCCGTTGTGGAACAGGCAGAAGAGGTGCCCGATACGAAGGCCCTTGATGCACTCCTCCAGCTGCTGGCGCACCGTCTCGGGGCTCCCGGCGATGACGAAGCGCTCGTCCACGAGCTGCTTCCAGGTGAGGTTCTCGAGGATCTTCTGGCGCGCCTGCGTGAGCTGGGAGAGCGCCCCGTACTTGACGGTCGCCAGCGTGCGGTAGCCCGGCGGGTCGGCGAACGGCGGGAAGATGTGCAGGCACCGGTTGAAGAAGTAGAGGCAGTGGCTGGCGTAGAGCGCCTCGGCCTCGGCGTCGGTGTCGGCCACGCAGATGATCTGCGCGAACGCCGCGCGATAGGGCGACTCGTCCTTGCCCCGCTTGGCCACGCGCTCCCAGTAGCCGTCGAGCAGCGACTTGCCGCGCAGGTAGCCGAAGAACGACAGGTACGAGTAGTTGTAGTCGTGGTCGAGGCAGAAGTCCCACGTCTCGATGGAGCCGCCGCCCGGGATGTAGATGGGCGGGTGCGGCTTCTGGATCGGTTTCGGCCAGCAGTTCACCCAGCGCAGCTGGTTGTACTTGCCGTCGAAGGCGAACGGCTCCTCGCCGGCCCACGCCTGCATGATCATGTCGTGCGCCTCGCGGTACTTGTCCCGCGTCAGCGCCGGGATCTGGCCGTAGCAGAAGTTCGTGTCCATCGACGTGCCGACGGGGAAGCCGGCGATGAGGCGTCCGCCCGAGATGACGTCGAGCATGGCGAACTCCTCGGCGACTCGTATCGGTGGGTTGTAGCCGGCGATCGAGTTGCCGATGACGCAGAGCGCGGCCCGCGACGTCCGGCGCGCCAGCGTGGCGGCGATCAGGTTCGGCGACGGCATGAGGCCGTAGCCGTTCTGGTGGTGCTCGTTGCACCCGATGCCGTCGAACCCGAGGGACTCCGCGTACTCCAGCTGGTCGAGATAGGTGTGGTAGACGTGATGCCCCTTGCGGGGATCGTAGAGCGTGCTGGGGATGTCGACCCACACCGAGCGGTGCTTCTCCCGGAAGTCGTCGGGCAGGTACGGCCACGGCATGAGGTTGAACCAGGTGAACTTCACAGCCGCGCCCGCTCCTCGACGAGCTTCCAGTAGGTGTCCTTGTTGAGGACCTTGTCGCCGCGGAACTCGTAGAGGTCGCAGCCGCGGTAGTTCAGCTTCTCGCCGTCGCTGCCGGTGCCCGTCACCATCCAGACCGACACGGCGCGGTTGCCGGTGATGAAGGCGTCGACGTGGTCCCAGCGCATGTCGCTGATGACCTTGAACCGGTCGGCCAGGACCTTCCGGATGGCGGCCTTGCCGTGGACGCGGCGGCCCTCGGGCTCGGGGCCGCGGGCCATCAGGAAGGTGGCGTCGTCGGCGAAGAACGACATGATCCGGTCGACGTCACGGCTGTTGAAGGCGGCGTTGATCTCTTTCATGAGGGCAGGGGTCGGGCCGGTTGTCATGGCGAGCGTCCTCCGGCCGACACTGTACCGCATCGCCGCCGTCCCGTGGGGGCGGCGCCCGACCCGGGGGCGACGCCCACGCGGCGGGCCGCGGCGGCTGGCGCTGGGTCGCGAACCGGTTTACGATCTCGCCACCGGTCGCGCGGTCACCGATCACGGCAAGGGAGCGCGCCATGAACGATCGCCTGGTCTCCGGCGACAACCACATCGACCTCACCTATTGCCCGCCCGACCTCTGGTCGTCGCAGGCGCCGGCGAAGTGGAAGCTCATGGTGCCGCGCGTCGAGGAGCTGGAGGACGGGCTGCACTGGTTCGTGGACGCGCAGGACCGGGGGATGTGGAACGGCATCGGGCCGGGCTTCCTCAAGTACCAGAAGGGCATGTTCGGCCACATCGACGAGATGAAGGAGCTCGGGTTCGAGTGGGGCAACGCCGCGGGCATCCGGCCGCGGCCGACCACGCCGGAGCTGCGGCTGGCGGACCTCGACCGCGACGGCGTCGAGGCGGAGGTCGTCTACGGCTGCCTCATGATCAACGACCTCATCGCGAGCGCCGAGCAGCGCACCTGGGCCAACAAGGTCTACAACGACTGGGCGGCCGACTTCGCCCGGCGCGCCGATCCCGACCGGATCTTCCCGCTCGCGATCATCCCCAACACGGAGCCGAAGGCCGCGGCGGCGGAGGTCCGGCGGTGCGCGCGGATGGGGCTCCGCGGCGGGGACCTGGCCTTCAAGCGGATGGCCCCGCCGCTCTACCACCACGACTGGTACGCGCTCTGGGAAGCGGCCGCCGAGTGCCGCTTCCCGATCTCGTTCCACTCCACCGGCTTCAAGGCGCTGCGCGCCCCCGACACGCCGCCGATGGAGGTCGAGTACGCGGTGGAGTGGCGCCTCCTGCGCTCCGCGCTCTTCCAGCTCGACACCATGGAGGTGCTCGTCTCGCTCCTGGTGTCCGGCGCCTGCGAGAAGTACCCGGAGTTCAGGTTCGTCCTGGGCGAGTCGGGGGTGACCTGGCTGCCCTACGTCTTCGACCGGCTGGACACGGAGTACCACGACCGGGCGCGCGCCCTCAACTTCTCCCTGAAGCCGAGCGACTACTTCAAGCGCCAGGGGTTCGTGACCTATCAGCAGGACCAGTACCTGGAGCCGATCCTCCCGCTGATCGGCGAGGACAACATCATCTGGGGCTCCGACTATCCGCATCCGGACTGCGTGTGGCCGGAGTCGCACGCCACCATCGAGAAGAACCTGGCCGCGATCCCGGCCCGGGTGCGGCGCAAGATCACCTTCGAGAACGTGTGCAGGCTCTACGACCTGCCGCAAGGAAAGGACGCCCGATGAAGATCCCGTCGCTGGCCGGCACGGTCTCCGCGGCCGAGTGGGAGGCGCGCGTCGACCTGGCCGCCGCGTACCGCCTCGTCGCGCTCTACAAGTGGGACGACCTGGTCTTCACCCACATCACGCTGCGGGTGCCCGACGCCGAGGACCAGTTCCTGATCAACCCCTACGGACTGTTCTTCGACGAGATCACCGCATTCAGCCTGGTGAAGATCGATCTCCAGGGGCGCAAGGTCGAGGACTCGCCCTTCGAGGTGAACCCGGCCGGCTTCCTGATCCACAGCGCGATCCACGCCGCGCGCCACGACGCGAAGTGCGTCATGCACACGCACACGCTGAACGGCGTCGCCGTCTCCGCCCAGCGGGCCGGCCTGCTGCCGATCTCGCAGCACTCGATGTTCACGCTGTCGAGCCTCGGCTACCACGACTTCGAGGGACCGGCGCTCAACGACGACGAGCGGCCGCGCCTGGTGGCCGACCTCGGCGACCGGACGTCGCTCATCCTGCGCAATCACGGGCTCCTGACCGCCGGCGAGACGGTGGCCGACGCGTTCGTGGCCATGTACTACCTGGAGGCGTCGTGCGCGATCCAGGTGCGGGCGCAGGCGGGCGGCGAGCTGATCCCGGTGCCCAAGGAGGTGCTGGACCAGCCCGTCTCGCGCTCGCGCCACGGCGCGCGGGTGTGGCCGGGGCTGTTGCGAAAGCTCGATCGCCTGGATCCCTCGTACCGGAACTGACGCGGCAGCCCGCGAGGAGGATGCGATGAAGGATGGCCTGCGGTTCGTCGACTGCGACATGCACATCATGGAGCCGCCCGACCTGTTCGAGCGGTACCTGGACGCCCGCTTCCGCGACCGCGTCATCCTGCCCGTCGGCAAGGACGGCCGGCCCGTCCGGGGGACGATCGTCGTCGACGGCCTGCCCACGACGCGGGACGCCGAGCTGCAGCAGTACCGGAAGAAGAGCAAGGTGGGCGACATCTCGCACAGCACCCAGCCGCTCTCGGGCTCGCGCATCGAGGGCCGCCTCGATTTCGCGATCGCGCGGAAGTACGATCCCGAGGCGCAGGTGATGGGTATGCAGATGGAGGGCGTCGACATCGCCGTCCTCTTCCCGACCACCGGCCTGAGCCTCCTCGCCCGCGACAACATGGACCCGCGGCTGTCGCTGGCCCTCTGCGAGGCCTACAACAACTGGATCCACGAGTTCTGTCGCTTCAGCCCCGAACGGCTGAAGTTCGTGGCCATGCTGCCGCCCCACGACGTGCACCTGGCCTGCCGCGAGCTGCTGCGGTGCGTCCGGGAGCTGGGAGCGGTCGGCTCGTTCATGCGCCCGAACCTCGTCAACGGCCACTACTGGCACTCGAACTACTGGGAGCCGCTCTACGCGCTGCACGAGGATCTCGACGTGACGTGGGGCTTCCACGAGGGGACCGGCGCCTGGTACTCGCACATGAACACGCTCTACGGCGAGAACCGGTTCTACCGTCACGTGGCCAGCCACTGGATCGAGATGCAGCAGGCGCTGATCGCCATGGTCATCGGCGGCGTGTTCGAGTTCCATCCCCGGCTGCGCGTCGGCTTCCTGGAGGCGCAGAACTCCTGGGTCCCCGGGCTGCTCTCGCGCATCGAGTGGGACTATCCCCAGTACCGCGACTCCCACGCGCCCTATCTCTCGCTCACGCCGAAGGAGTACTTCCGGCGCAACTGCTGGGCGGCCGTGGAGGGGAGCGAGCCCGAGATCGCGGCGACCGCCTCGCTCATCGGCGCCGACCGCATGTGCATCTCCACCGACTACCCGCACTTCGACTCGAACTTCCCGAACGTGTCGACGAACCTCATGAAGAGCGTGCCGCGCGAGATCGCGGCGCAGATCTTCATGGGCGGGGCGACGCTGTACGGGTTCACGGAGGACGACTTCAAGAAGGCGGACGCCGCCGCGGGACGCTGAGCGCGGACGTCGGATGGAGGCCACCATGCGCGCCAGAGCCGCCGTGCTGCACGAGGTGAAGAAGCCGCTGGCCGTCGAGGACGTCGAGCTGATGGAGCCGGGCCCGCACGAGGTGCTCGTCCGCTGGGTCGCGAACGGCGTCTGCCACAGCGACCTGCACGTGATGACCGGCGACTATCCGCACCCGCTGCCGGTCGTGCTGGGGCACGAGGCGGCGGGCGTCGTGGAGAAGGTGGGGCCCGGCGTCGAGACGGTGAAGGCCGGCGACCACGTGTGCTCGTCGTACATCCCGTCGTGCGGGCGCTGCGCCTACTGCATCGGCGGCCAGCCGACCATGTGTGCCCTGCGCGACAAGCCGCGGTGGTTCATGCTGGACGGCACCAGCCGCATCCGGAGCCGCGACGGCGTGCCGCTCCACGTCTTTCTCCAGGTGGCGGGCTACGCGACCCACGCGGTGCTGCCCGAACCGAGCGTGATTCCGATCCGCCGGGACGCGCCGCTCGACGTCGTCTGCCTCGTCTCCTGCGGCGTGCTGGCCGGCGCCGGGCCGGTCTTCAACCGCGCGAGGGT
>DASUPA010000521.1:0-7034 GCA_036276335.1 Candidatus Methylomirabilota bacterium
GCGTCGTCGTAGCCGGCGCCGCGCAGCACGGCGTCGGTGTGCTGTCCCAGCGTGGGCGCGGGGCCGACGTCCTGCGTCGGGGTCTGGGCGAACAGCAGCGACGACCCGGGCAGCGTCAGCGTGCCGACCTCGGGGTGGTCGTAGGTGCGGGCCATCCCGTGATGCTCCGTGAGGGGATGCCGCCGGAACTCGTCGATGGTGTGCACCGGCCCCGCCGGGATGTCGTGCGCGCGCAGCGTGGCGAGCCACGCGTCGCGCGGGCGCGAGCGAAAGCGCGCCTCCATGATCGGCAGCAGCACCTCCCGGTTGTCGAGCCGCAGCATCCAGGAGGCGAACCGCGGGTCGTACGCCAGCTCGGTCATCTCCAGCGCCTGGCAGAGCTTGACCCAGAACGACTGGTTGCCGCAGGCGAGGAACAGCCACTCGCCGTCCTGCGCCTGGTACAGGCGGTACGTGGGATTGTCGCGGAAGACGGACTGCTTGCCGGGGTAATCGACGAAGTTCCCCGCCTGGAGCGCGGTGACGGCGTGGAAGAGCGAGGTCTCGACCTTCTGCCCGACCCCCGTCCGCTCGCGCACCAGCAGGGCCGCCAGCACGCCCTGGGCGGTGAGGGCCGCCGCGTAGTAGTCGACGACGGCGATCCTGAGGTACTGCGGCGGGCCGCCGAAGCCCTGGAGCGCCATGATGCCCGCCAGGCCCTGGAGCAGCGGGTCGAAGCCCGGCCGGTCCACGTACGGGCCCGTCGAGCCGAACGCGGTGGTGGAGCAGTAGATGAGCCGGGGATTGTGGGCCCGCAGGGCGGCCTCGCCGACCCCCAGGCGCTCGGCGACGCCGGGCCGCATGTTCTCCATGACGACGTCCGCCCCGCGCGCCAGGCGCTCCACGATCGCCACGCCGTCCGGCGCCTTGAGATCGACGCAGACGGACCGCTTGCCGCGGTTCCACGCGTGGAACCCGGGCAGCTCACGGAACGAGTCGCCGCTGGGCGACTCGATCTTCAGCACGTCGGCGCCCATGTCCGCCAGCATCGTCGCCGCGTACGAGCCGGCGATGTAGCTGGTGAGGTCGACGACGCGGATGCCGTCGAGGGGGGGCCGGAGGTCAGCCACCTCGCGTCAGCGGGCCACGCGCCGCACGATCAGCTCGCGGTGGTAGTCCGCGTCGCCGTACATCGGCTCCAGCGCCTTGGCGCGCTTGAAGTACAGGTGCAAATCGTACTCCCAGGTGAACCCAATGCCGCCGTGCACCTGGATGGCGTCGCCGCAGACCTTGCGCGACGCGTCGCCGACGTACGCCTTCGCGACCGAGGCGGAGAGCGGCCCGTCCTCGGCCGCGTGCTCGAGGGACCAGGCGGCGTAGTAGACGGCGGCGTGGGAGTTCTCCACCTCCAGCAGCATCTCGGCGCACTTGTGGCGGATCGCCTGGAAGGAGCCGATGGGCTGGCCGAACTGCTCGCGCACCTTGGCGTAGTCGACCGACATGTCCAGGCACCGGCGCGCGGCGCCCAGCATCTCGGCCGCCGCCCCCACCGCGCCGCGCTGCAGCAGGAACTCGAGCGCGCCGTCGCCGGGCAGCCGCGCCTCGGCCGCCACGGCGGCGCCGTCCAGCGTCACCGTCGCGAGCCGGAGTCCCGGGTCCATGCCGGTGAGCGGCGTGACGCTCACGCCGGGCGCCGACGTCTCGACGGCGAAGACGGCGGGCGAGGCGCCGGCGACGGCGGGGACCAGGATGACGTCGGCGACGTGCGCCCACGGCACGAACTGCTTGACGCCGGTGAGCACGACCTTGCCGCCGCGCTCCTCGGCGCGCGTCCGGATGGCGGCGGCGTCCCAGTCGAGCTCCCGCTCCAGCAGCGCCACCGTCGCCCGCGCGCTGCCGCCCGCCACCGCCGGCAGCCAGCGGCTCTTCTGGGCGGCACTGCCGAAGCGGTCGATGGCCGTCGCCGCCAGCACGGTGGGGAGATAGGGCGACGGACAGGCGGCGCGCCCCAGCTCCTCCTGCAGGATGGACGTCTCCACGAGGCCGAGCGCGCTGCCGCCGGCGTCCTCCGGCAGGGCCAGACCGAGCCAGCCCAGCTGCGCCATCTCCTTCCACAGCGTCTCGCTCTCGCCGCGCGGGTCGTCCCAGAGCGCGCGGACGTGCGCGGGCTTCATGTGCTCGTCGAGGAACGCGCGCGCGGAGTTCTTCAGCAGCTGCTGATCGGGGCTGAACGAAAAGTCCACTCTCGCCTCCCTGCGGCCGTGTGGGAGAGGGGGCTAGCGCCCGCCTCTCGACTCCCCCGCGACGCGATCGGCCCGGATCTCCTTGGGGAGGCCGAGCACCCGCTCGCCGATGACGTTCTTCTGGATCTCCGACGAGCCGGAGTAGATGGTGCCCGCGCGCGCCCACAGGAACGCGTACGCCCAGCTCGACCGCACGCCGGACGACGAGTCCACGTCGAGGCTCGACTCCTCCAGGCCGCCGTCCGTGACCTGTCCGTAGGGCCCGAGGATCTCCAGGCAGAGCTCGTAGTAGCGCTTCTCGAACTCGCTGTAGGAGAGCTTCGTGATCGACGACGCCGCGCCCGGCGAGTCGCCCTTCTGCAGCGCCGACAGCACCCGCAGGGCGGCGTAGCGCTGCACCTCCATCTCGGCGTACACGCGGCCGAGCTTGGCGCGCACGACCGGGTCCTCCAGCAGCGGCTTGCCGGCGCGCCGCAGCTTCCTGGCCGCCTCGAGCAGGCGCTCGAACGCCGAGGCGTAGCGCGTCACCCGCGCGATGGAGTTGCCGCCGCGCTCGAAGCCGAGCGTCGTCTGCGCGATCTCCCAGCCCTGGCCGAGCCGCCCGATGAGATCGGACTTCTCCACGCGGGCGTTTGTCATGAACACCTCGTTGAACTCCGCGCTGCCGGTGATCTGCTTCAGCGGCCGCACCTCCACGCCGGGCTGCCGCATGTCGAGCAGGAAGCACGAGATGCCCTTGTGCTTGGCGACGGCCGGGTCGGTGCGGGCGAGGAGGATGCCCCAGTCGGAGATGTGGCCCCCGCTCGTCCAGATCTTCTGCCCGTTCACGAGGAAGTGATCGCCCTTGTCCTCGGCGCGGGTGCGGAGGCTGGCGAGGTCCGAGCCGGAGTTCGGCTCGGAGTAGAGCTGGCACCAGATCTCCTCCGCGGTGAGGATCTTCTTGAGGTAGCGCTGCTTCTGCGCGTCGGTGCCGTGGATGATGATCGTGGGGCCGATGAAGCCGATGCCGAGGCCGTTGATCGGCGCCGGCGCGTTGGCGCGCGCCATCTCGTCGGCGACGATGGCCATCTTCATCGGGCTCGCGCCCTGTCCGCCGTACTCCCGGGGCCACCCCATGCCGACGTAGCCCGCCTCGTACATCGTGCGGTGCCAGGCGCGCCGTTCCTCGAGGGTCTTGAGCTCGGTGCGGGGGACGTTGGCGGCGAGCCAGGCGCGCGTCCGGTCGCGGAAGGCGCGGTCCTCTGGCGACAGGTTCAGGTCCATCGGAGCCTCCTCGGAATGCCCGGTTCTAACACGCGGGCGACGGCGAAGCAACGTCCGGCGCGCGGTCAGGCGGGCGCCGGCAGTCGATAGATCGCGGTGTGGAGCACGTGCGCGACGGGGCGCGCGCCCGCGCCGGCCACGATGACGAGATCGAGCTCGACGAACTCTCGCCCCTTCTTCTCGAAGAGCGAGCGCACCTTGCCGCGCGTCGCGAGCCGGTCTCCGATCCGGGCGCGGCCAAGGTGGCGCACGGCACTGCCGACGTGGATCCACGGCCCCATCTTCACGTTGCGGTCGAGCGCACGGTTCGCCTGCTCGACGTAGAAGCCGGGATGCACGGCGCCGTCGGGGCCCCGGTAGAGCGCGAGCGCGTCGTCCACCTTGGCGAGGTAGTCGGCGGCCCGCGCGCCGTCGTAGTGCGCCTCGGGGGTGCCGAGCGCGTCGAGCGCCGCCAGATGCTCGCGGGTGGCCGCCGGCCGCGGCTCGGGCAGCGGCGCCGCCGGATACACCGCGACGTTCACCGGCGTCGGCTGGCCGGCGGGGATGGTGGCCGCCAGCGTCGCGCACTCCGGCGTGGCGACCGTGCCGGCGGTGAGGCTGACGCTGAGGCCGCGTGCGTCGCGGGCGGTCACCTCGCCGCGCACGACGAGCTCCTCGCCGTCGAGCACCGGCTTGACGAAGCGGACGCTCGCCGTGCCCCGGGTGAGCCAGGCGGCGCCGAAGACGGCGGCCAGCGGCTGCGTCATGTACGCGTACACCATGACGCCGGGGACGAGCGCGCCGCGAAAGCCGTACCGCCGCGCCGTCTCGTCGTCGTGGATCGCGTTCTCGCCGGACGACGACACGTTGCGCGCCTTCACGCGATACACGGGAATCGCGTCGCTCACGCGCGCGAGTTTATGCGGCGGCCGCCGCCCCCGTCAATCCGGGTATAATTGCTCCCGTGCGCGGTCTCGTCATCGGCCTGGTCGTGGTCGCGATCGTCGTCGTCGGGCTCGTCGGCTGGGCCGTCAGCGTCAACAACGATCTCGTCCGCCTCGAGCAGAGCGTCAACGCGACGTGGGCGCAGGTCCAGAACGTTTATCAGCGGCGGGCCGACCTGATCCCGAATCTCGTGGAGACCGTCAAGGGCTTCGCCGCGCAGGAGCGCACCGTCCTCACCGAGGTCACGCAGGCGCGCGCCAGCGCCAGCGCGATCCAGCTCACGCCCGAGGCGCTGAACGACCCGAAGGCGCTCCAGAACTTCCAGGCCGTCCAGAACCAGCTGTCGGGCGCGCTGAGCCGGCTCCTGGTCACCGTGGAGCGGTACCCGGAGCTCAAGTCCGACAAGAACTTCCTGAACCTCCAGACGCAGCTCGAGGGCACCGAGAACCGCATCACCGTCGAGCGGCAGCGCTACAACGAGGCCGTGCGCGACTACAACACCCGGCTGCGGCTGTTCCCCACCAATCTCGTGGCCGGGATGCTGGGCTTCCGGCCGAAGGCGTTCTTCGAGGCCACGCCCGAGAGCGCCACGCCGCCCAAAGTGAAGTTCTGATCTGCTGCTGGCGGTTGTCCTCGCCCTCGCGCTCGCCATCCCGGCGGCGCCCAGCGGCCGGATCAACGACTATGCCGGCCTCTTGCCTCCGCCGGAGCGCGAGCGGCTCGAGGCGCGGCTGGCCGAGCGGGAGCGGGCGACCGGCGCCCAGGTCGTCGTCGCGATCTTCCGCTCGCTCGAGGGCGAGAGTCTCGAAGACTACTCCATCCGCCTCGCCGAGCGGTGGCGCATCGGCCAGAAGTCGCTGGACAACGGCGTCATCCTCCTCGTCTTCGTCGAGGACCGGAAGGTCCGCCTGGAGGTCGGATACGGCCTCGAGCCAGTGATCCCGGACGCGGTCGCCGGCACGCTGATCCGCGACACGCTGGCGCCGCACTTCCGGGCGGAGCGCTACGCCGCGGGCATCGAGGCCGTCACGGACGCCGTCTACGCGCGCATCGCGGGCGAGGCCGGCGCGCCCGGCGCGCCGGCCCGCCCCTCGGCGCCCGGCCGGCCGCTCCCGCTCGCGACGGTGCTGCTGCTGTTCCTCATCTTCGGCGTCATCGGCGTCGCGATCGCCAGCGCCATGCGCAACGCCTCGCGCCGCGGCTACACCGCCGGCCGCCGCGGCTGGAGCTCGTATCCGCCGATCTTCGGCGGCGGGCCCGGCGGCTGGGGAGGCGGCCGGGGCGGCGGCGGGTTCTCGGGCGGCGGCGGGCGGTTCGGCGGCGGCGGCGCGAGCGGGAGCTGGTGATGCGCCCTCATCCGCGCTGGGCGCGGGGGATCTTCAGCCCCGCGGACTTCGACGCCATCGCCGCCGCGGTGGCGGAGGCCGAGCGCCGGACGGCCGGAGAGATCCGCGTTCACATCGAGCGGCGCGTGACCGGGACGAGTCACGACGCGGCGCCCGATCCGCTGGCCCGCGCGCGCGACGTCTTCGCCGCGCTGCGCATGCACGAGACGGCGCTCCACGCCGGCGTCCTCGTCTATCTCGCGGTGGAGGATCACAAGCTCGCGATCGTGGGGGACGAGGGCATCCATGCGCGGGTGGGCGAGGGCTACTGGGAGCGTCTCCGCGACCGCATGGTGGAGCGGCTGCGCAGCGGCGCCGCGCGCGAGGCGGTGCTGGAGGCGGTCGCCGAGGTCGGCGCCGTGCTGGCGCGCGAGTTTCCGCGGCGCCCGGACGACGTCGACGAGCTGCCCGACACCGTGAGCCTCGGGCCCTGAGGCGCCTCGGCGGCACACGGCGTGCACGGCGAGAGCGCATGCTGGAGCGGGAGGGCATTCTTCGCGGCATGGCGGCCGGCCTGGTCGCCGCGGGCGTGATGTCAGCGGCGCGGCTGCTCGCTCGCCGGACCGGTCTCATCGACCGGATGGTTCCTCAGGTGGTCGAGGAGCGGGCGGCCGCCGCGACCGGGGCCCGCATGCCGGGCGGCACCGCGGGCCATCAGCTCGCCGCCGAGGCGGTCCATCAGGCCGTCAGCGTCACGGCCGGCGGCCTGCTCGGCGCGGTGACGCCGAAGCCCGGTCTGGCCGCCGGCGTCGGCTACGGCCTCGGCATCTGGCTGGTGGACGTCTTCGGGCTGATGCCGGCGCTGCGGGTCCGGCGGCTCGGCGGGAGCGCGGTCGACGCGGCGGCCCACGCGATCTTCGGCGCGGTGCTCGCGTTCGCGATGCAGCAGCTCGCGGAGCAGCCGCGGCAGTGGCCGCTGCCGAGGGCGATCCCGCTGCTGCGTCGTGTAGGATGAGCCGGTCATGAAGGCTCGCACGCTGCTGGTTGCCGCGCTCGCGCTGCTCGTCCCCGTCCCGGTGCTGGCGCAGGCGGCGAGCCCGGGATCGGAGACGCGGCTCGAGATGGAGCGGCGCCAGCGCCGGCCCGTCGTCCGGCCGACCCCGCCGGCCGAGACCGTCGAGCGGGACGCGAATGCCGCCGCCGAGGAAATCGAGCAGCAGCGGCGCCGGGAGGAGACGCTGCGCGGCGTGACGCGGCCCGTGCCCAGGCGCCCGGACCTCGACTACGACGTGAAGAGCGG
>DASUPA010000522.1:0-7790 GCA_036276335.1 Candidatus Methylomirabilota bacterium
CGTTCACGCCCTCGGTCTCGAACTTGGTCGCCTTGCGCTCACCGCTGGCGCCGGTGAACGGCTTGCCTCGCCAGGTGATCTCGACGTCCACGAAGCCCGCCTGCCGGATCCGCTCGACGTACTCTCCTTCCAGGAGAGCGCCGCCGATTCAGGCGGTCCAGATGGCGATGTCCTCCCGGCCGGCCGGCGGTATGTCCTTGTGAACGACGATGTCCGCGATCTGCAGCCGGCCTCCGGAGCGCAGCACGCGGAACGCCTCGCGGAACACGCCGTCCTTGTCGGGCGAGAGGTTGATGACGCCGTTGGAGATCACGAGGTCGACGCTCGCGTCGTCCACCGGCAGTGACTCGGCCAGCCCCGCCCGGTAGTCGATCTGCGCCAGCCCGGTGAGCGCGACGTTCTCCCTGCCGCGCAGCAGCATGGCCTCCGTCATGTCGACGGCGATCACCTTCCCCGCCGCTCCGACCGCCTTCGCGGCGAGAAAGCTGTCCATCCCGCTGCCCGCTCCGATGTCGACGACCGTCTCCCCCGGACGAGGCCGGCCCATCGCGAGCGGATTGCCGACGCCGGCGAACGGCGCGGTCACGCCGTCGGGGAGGTCGGCGAGCTCCTCGCGGATGTATCCAAGGCGCTCGACCGCGTACTCGGGTCCCGTGTGGAAGTGGTAGCCCTTCTTGGGGTCGTTCACGACCTCGGTGTACACGCGCTCGATGGCCCGGCGTAGCTCGGAGGAGTCGACTGGCATGGGACGCTCCTTTCTGTCAGGTGGCGGCCGTCGCCGTGACGTCGACGGCATAGACGAGCGCGTCGTGCCGATCGGGCGGGACGACGCGCTCGACGAAGTCCAGAAACTCGGGCGCGAAGATCGGGTAGCGCGCGAGCGTCGCCAGGCCGAACGGGCGACGGTCCCGGAGCACGACCCGATCGAAGCCCACGTTCACCAGCTTTCGCTCGAGCACTGGCTCCGCCAGTGCGCCGGCCAGTCACGCCGCAAGCGCCGTGGCATCCCGCTGGATCTCCTCCGGCAACGACTCGGTCAGCACGAGATCGGCGAGCGCCAGCCGCCCTCCCGGCCGCAGGACGCGACGCATCTCGGCGAGCGCCCGGCTCTTCCGTGTCGATAGATTCAGCACGCCGTTGCAGAGAACGACGTCGACGGATCCGTCCGGCAGCGGCAGGGCCTCCATGAGGGCCTCGCGCCATTCGACGTTCTCGATCTTCATGGCCGCGGCGTGGTGGCGGGCACGAGCCAGCATGGCGGGCGTCATGTCGATCCCGATGACACGTCCGTCCGGGACAACACGCCTCGCGGCGATGAAGGCGTCGATCCCCGCTCCGCACCCGACGTCGAGCACGATCTCGCCGGGCCCCAGACCGGCGTGTCGGACGGGATTGCCGACGCCGAACGCCCATCGGAGAGCGTCCTCCGGCACGCCGGCGAGCTCGTCGGGCGCATACAGCACATGCGCCACGTCGATGCCGACCGGTGTGGCCGCTTCGTACGTCGTCCGGACGATCGAGCGCGCGTCCGCGTCCGTGAAGTACGGCACGCCTACGGCTCCGCGGCATGCCGGGTGAGCGCCTGTCGAATCCGCGCTTCGAGGCCGGCGGGCAGCGCGTCCTCCGGCAGCCGCGCTTTCACGAACTCGTCGAGCTGTCGGCTGAACGCGAGCTTGTCGCAGCACGAGAGACAGGCCTCGAGGTGCGCCTCCAGGTCGGCGAGCGCCTCGCCCGCCAGCGCCCGGTCGAGATACGCGAAGAACTGGCCTACCGCCTGCTCGCAGCTGAGCCGGGTCATGCCTCGTCTCCCCTCACGAAGCCGCGCCGCTTCGCGCACTCCCAGAGCTCCCGCTCCAGGATCTTCCGGGCGCGGTGCAGCCGGGACATCACCGTTCCCACCGGACAGCCGAGCGCCTCCGCGAGGTCGCGATAGCTGAGATCCTCGACGTACAGCAGGACGAGCGGGACGCGGTAGACCTCGGGCAGCGCGAGCAGCGCGCGCCGGACGTCGTCGTCGGGGAACTGGGCGAGGAAGTCGCGGTGGAGGTTGTCCGAGTAGGGCAGCGGATCCTCGTCCCAGACGAGGTCGTAGAGCGAGAAGCGGTCGAGCTCCGCGAGATCGCCAACGGCGACCTCGCGCGCCGGCGCGCGGTGACGGTCCAGAACGAGGCGCCCGAGGATCTTCAGCAGCCAGGGGCGGATCCGGTCCGGTTCCCGGAGTGCCGGAAACGCCGCGAGGGCCTTGATATAGGTCTCCTGCACGAGGTCCTCGGCATCCTGGCTGCGCCCGGTCAGCCGCACCGCGACCCTGTAGAGGTCGCCGAGATACGGCAGCGCGAGCGCCTCGAGCCGCCGCCGACGCTGGTCGACGGTCTCGCCGCCGTCGCCGCTCACCTCCCGCCTCGACGCCACGCTGGAGTCGCTCATGAAGGGTGACTGTCCTACCCCCGGGCCGGTCGACGAAGGTCCATGAGACGAAGGTCCCTTATATACAGAGACGGATCTGGTGGCCCCAAAAATTCCCGCCGCGCGCTCCATCGGCTCACGCTCGCGGCCGGCGCATCGTCATGGCCACGACGACGCCGGAGGCCAGCGTCAGGGCCGCGACGACGTGAATCGCCGCTTCGAGATCGACCGCGTCGGCAATGACGCCGGAGAGCAGGGCGCCGATGGCATAGCCCAGGTCGCGCCAGAAGCGATAGACGCCGAGGCTCGATGCGCGCCATTGCGGGTGAGCGTGATCCGCGACCGCCGCGAGCAGCGTCGGGTACACCATGGCCGTCCCGGCGCCCTGCAGGACCGCGCCGGCGAGCCAGGCGCGGTAGTCGGGCACGAGCACGGTCAGCCATATGCCGCCGGCCTGCACGATCATGCCCCACGCGATGAGACCCCGGCGGCCGAGCCGGTCGGACAGCGGCCCCGTCGCGATCTGCAGCAAGCCCCAGGTCAGCGGGTAGACCGCCTTCACGACCCCGATCGCCGCGATCGGCAGCCCGTGGGCCGCGAAGAAGAGCGGGAAGAGGCCCCACGACATCCCGTCGTTCAGGTTGTTGACCAGGCCGGCCTGGCAGGCGGCGAAGAGACTGGCATTACCCACGCTCGTGACGTAGAAGATCCGCTTCAGCCCTGGCGTGTCGCTCGCCGAGAGCGGAGGGGCCGCGCTCGATTCCAGCGCGACGTGGCCGCGTGTTTCGCGCACCGCGAACACCGACACCGTCAGGCCGATGACGGCGACGCCGATGCCGAGGTAGAACGGGTACGGTCGCAGGCCCCAGTTCCCGGCGATGAAGCCGGTGATCCACGACGTCAGGCCGACCGCGACGTAGCCGGCGAACTCGTTGAGGCCGAGGGCGAGGCCCCGGCGCCGCGGGCCGACGAGGTCGATTTTCATGATGACCGTCATCGACCACGCCATCGCCTGGTTGGCGCCCAGGAGCACGTTGGCCACGTCGACCCACCACCACGCCGGCGCGGCGATGATGAGAAACGGCACCGGCAGGGCGAAGAGCCAGCCGACGACCAGGATCGGCTTTCGCCCGACGCGATCCGAGAGCCGGGCGGCGACGAGATTGAGCAGCGCCTTCGTGACGCCGAAGCTCACGATGAACGACGTGATCGCCGTCTTCGACGTCAGGCCGAACTCCTGCTCGCCGAGGAGCGGCAACACCGTGCGCTCCAGGCCCACCATCGCGCCCACGAACGCGTTCAGGCCCACCAGCAGCGTGAACTGCGGCAGGTTCTCGCGCAGCCCGAGCCGCGGCGTCACGTCATCAGGCCGAGGTTGATCCGGCGATGCTCGGCGAACTGCGGCGGCTGCGGCGGCAGGTCGGCGAGGACGAACCGGACGAACTCCTCCCGGCGGCCATGCTGCAGCGCGGGATTGAACCGGCGCTCGAATCCGATCGTGGACCCGGGCTTGCCGCTCAGGCCTTTTCCGCACGCCGCGCCGCCGAAGTGCGCCGGATAGACCTCGAGATGATCGGGCAGCGCGAGCAGTCGGCCGTGCAGGCTGTCGTACAGCTGCTCGGCGAGCCCCTGCTCCGCGCCGGCGCCGAGGAGATCCGGCCGACCGACGCCCCCCGAGAACAGCGTGTCGCCCGTCAAGACGAACCACGGCTCCCCGGCCCGTGAACGGTCCGTCACCACGAGCGAGACGCTGTCCGGGGTGTGGCCCGGCGTCGCCAGCACGCCGACGCGGACGTTTCCGAGCTCGTGCTCCTCCTCGTCCGCGAGCGGGACGTACGGAAACGCGGCGCCGGCCGCCTGGTGCATGAGGATCGGTGCGCCGGTCGCGGCCGCCAGGCGACGCGCTCCCGAAACGTGGTCGGCCTGGACGTGCGTCTCGAAGACGTGCGTGATCCGCATGGTCTTCTGCGCGGCGGCTTCGAGGTACGGCTCGATGTCGTGCTGTGGATCCACCACAGCGCAGGCGCCTGCGCCGCTTCAGCCGAGCAGGTAGCTGGCGCAGCCGGTCTTTGGCGCGAGGAACTGGCGAAAAATCATGAGGCACCTCCTGCCTCTTGTCATACGGCCGGGAAGTGATAGGGTCCAATCAATCGTTCAGATGGGAGCGGTAGAGAAAGGCCTATGACGATCCGCCAGCTCGAAGTGTTCCTGGCCATCGCCCACGCCCAGAGCTTCAGCCGGGCGGCCGAGCGCATCCATCTGTCGCAACCCACCCTCTCCCAGCACATGGGTGAGCTGGAGGACGAGCTGGGCGTCCGGCTGTTCGTCCGGCACAGCCGCTCCGTCTCGCTGACGGAAGCGGGACGGGTCTTCGAGGACTACGCCACCCGGGTGGTGGCAACCCTCGCCGCCGGGAAGCAGGCGATCGCGGAGCTGGACGGCCTCGAGCGCGGATCGCTCGTGGTCGGCGCCAGCACCACGCCCGGAACGTACGTGCTGCCCGCGCGGATCGCCAGGTTTCGCGCGCAGTACCCCGGGATCAGCGTCGCCCTGCGAATCGCGAACTCACGCACGGTGGAGGAGAGCGTGCGGGATGGCGAGGTCGACCTGGCCGTCATCGGCGGTCATGTGCTTGGTCCGAGCGAGCGGTGCGTCGCCGCCGGAATCATCGACGAGCTCGAGCTGATCGTGCCCCCCGGCTACCCGGTGAAGAGCGGCGCGTTGTCCCGGGAGCGGCTGGCTCGGGAAGCGCTGCTGATCAGGGAGGAGGGCTCGGCGACCCGGCAAGCCACCGAGCGCGCGCTGAGGCAGGCGGGGGTGACGTTCCGCCCCGCCATGGAGCTGGACCATACAGAGACGATCAAGCGCGCCGTCATGGCGGGTCTCGGGGTCGCGTTCGTCTCGCGCTACGCCGTGGAAGACGAGCTTCGAACCGGTCGCCTGCGCGCCCTCTCCGTGCAAGGCGTGAAGATCCGGCGCCACTTCCACGTGATCCACGACGAGCGGCGGCCGCTCAGCGCCAGCGCCCGCGCGTTCACGTCGTTCCTCGACGGGGACGTCGGGCGAGACACTCGGGACCGGAGGCGGTGACAGTACTCCGCGTACTATAGGGCCGCCTCGGTCCCCGAGGTAGGGTCGCGCTCCGGTCGCCCTCGGCACCGACCCGGAGCGAACGCGGCGAAGCGGAGCGCGCCCGGTGCATGGGCGGCCCAGGAGGAGCACATGGCGATCATCCGGATCTATGCAGGCTCGGACGGTCAGTCGCACTTCGAGGAGCTCACGCCACGCTTCGAGCCGCACGGCGATCAGTCGGAGACGGCCGAGCTGATCCCCGGAAGCGGCATCGTCATCCGGCGCTTCGAGGCGAAGCGCTCCAACCCGTGGCATCACGCGCCCGGACGTTACGCCGTCTTTACGCTGGCAGGTGCCGTCGACATCGAGATCGGTGACGGCACCGTGCGCCGCCTGGGCCCCGGCGACATCCTGATCGCGGAGGACACGAGCGGACAGGGCCACGGCACGCGCGAGGTCGGACCCGAGCCGCGCGTCTCGGTCTTCGTCCCGCTCGCGTGAACCGCGCTCGCGTCAGGCTTGCTCGATCGGCCTGCCCGGCCGCCACAGGAGCCCCACGGCGATGCCGAGGTTCAGGAGGTTCCAGAGGATGCCGTTGACGAAGGCGGCGTGGTAGGAGCCGGTCAGGTCGAAGATCACGCCGGACATCCAGCCGCCGAGCGCCATGCCGAAGACGGTGGCCATCAGCACGGTGCCGACTCGCACCCCGGCTTCCTCGGGAGGAAAGAACTCCCGCACGATGACGGCGTAGGCGGGCACGATCCCGCCCTGGAAGAGGCCGAACAGCGCCGAGACGACGTAGAGGGATGCGAGCCCGTCGAAGGGCAGGAACAGGACGAGCGCCAGGGCTTGCAGGCTCGAGCCCAGCAGCAAGGTGCGCCGGCCGCCGATCCGGTCGCAGATCCAGCCGGACGCGAGGCGGCTCACGACGCCGAAGCCGAGCATCAGCGAGAGCATCTCCGCGCCCCGCGCCGCGCCATGCCCCAGATCCCCGGAGTACGCGACGATGTGCACCTGCGGCATCGACATCGCGACGCAGCAGCTCAGGCCGGCGATGACCAGCACGCCCTGGAGCGCGGCCGGCGACATCCCCAGCGGCCGCGACGACCACGAGGCGACGGAGGGGGTCGCGGACGCCGGCCCGGTCAGGGGCGAGCGCCGCCGGAGGGCGAGCGCCAGCGGCAGCATGGAGGCCACGCAGAAGACGGCGATGCCCAGGTACGTCCGGCGCCAGCCCTCGCTCTCGATGAAGTGCTGCACGACGGGCGGCCACACCGTGCCTGCGAGGTAGCTGCCGCTCGCGATGATCGCCACCGCCATGCCGCGGTGACGGGTGAACCAGAGCGAGGTGTCGGCGAGAAGCGGCGCGAACGTGGCCGAGCTGGCGACTCCCACCAGCAGGCCCTGGGCCAGGGCGAACTGCCAGAGGCTCGTCGCCTGGCTGGCGACCGCGTAGCCGAGCCCCAGCGAGATCGCTCCGCCGGCGACGGGAGCGACGATGCCGAAGCGATCGGAGAGGCGTCCCATCAGGATGCCGCCGAAGCCGAAGCAGATCATCGTCATGGTGTAGGGCAACGAGGCGGCCGAGCGCGCCACGCCGAACTCCGCCTGGACCGCGGGCAGCGCCACGATCACCGACCACATGCCGACCCCGCCGATCGCCGACAGCAGCAGCGCGGCGAAGAGCCGCGTCCAGGCGTAGAGAGACTCCGGCACGCCACGCGAGGCGTCCTTCACCCGGCTTTCGATCTCGAGGGCGCGCTGGGCCATGATGGGCGCCGTTCAGTATCCACGCCCGCGCGCCGTTTGTACCGCGCCAATCGGCCTCGCGCGGCGGGCGATTGGCTCGGCGTCGCCGGAGCGAGGACTCGTCGGTGGCCCAGTCGATCAGCGGTGCCGGGCGGCGCAGGAACGACGGGACGCGTCCGGAGGGCGCCCGCTCACGCGAGACTCCCGACGACGGCACCGCCCGCGGCCGTGATGAGCACGACGAGCCAGGACGGCAGGCGCCAGAACATGAGCAGGCCGAAGGCGACGAGCGCGAGCCCGAAGTCGGCGGGACCCGTGATGGCGCTGGTCCACACGGGGTCGTAGAGCGCGGCGAGCAGGAGCCCGACGACGGCCGCGTTGATGCCCCGGAGGGCGGCCTGAAAGCTCGGCCGCCACCGCAGCAGCTCCCAGAACGGAAGCGTCCCGACGACCAGGAGGTAGGACGGGAAGAAGACGGCCGCGAGCGCCCAGGCGCCTCCGAGCCAGCCGTTCGGCGGCTGACGCATCACCGCGCCGAGATACGCGGCAAAGGTGAAGAGCGG
>DASUPA010000523.1:0-8884 GCA_036276335.1 Candidatus Methylomirabilota bacterium
AGGCGGGGGTCCCACTCACGCCGCGCAGGCAGGGCCACATCCGGCGCCACCCGCCCGGGAGCGCGCGCGGCATTCTTCGAAACGGCGCGAGCCGCACCAGGACGGACGGGGAGCGATTTGCCCGCCGGCTATGATGCCGGCGTTCATGGGACTGGGCGAGGCCGACACCCGCGCCAAGCTCATCGACCCCGCCCTGTACGCCCGCGGCTGGACCGAGGATCTGATCCGGCGCGAAGCGTATCCGCGTCCTTGTGCCCTCGTTGTTTGTCCAACGAGACTCGGCTAATCGCTTAGAACGCTGCCACGCTGGTCAAGTCTTAATACTGCTGGATAGTCGAGTTGGCAGTGCACCCGTCGTCATCGCTGGGCCAAGTCGCACGAGGCAGCGCAGCGGCTCGACGAGCCCGCTTATCACTCCTGCTTGACACGTTCCCACACCAATTCGGACGTCCGAATCTCTCCGCCGACCGGGAGCGGCGGTGTTCGTAGTGTCAGGCGATCACCATCCATTTCGACCAGGCGGACGAAGTCTGTGTTCACCCAGTTCTCCATCGACGCGATTTCGACGTGATGAATCACCTTCGAGACCGTCCCGTGTCTGGGCCATCACCTCAGAGGTTCCCATACGTGCACGGCGACATTCTACGGTCTGGTCTCAAGTTCGCCGCTTTCGGTTGACGGCCGCCCGGGAGCGCGCGACGACCGGCGCCACGGTCGTGCGGATCACCTTCCGATGGCGCAGGGGGAAGCGCAGGTGGGCGATGCACGGGGCCAGCGCTTCGCCCACTCTTGTCGGGCGGGTGGCGCCGGGTGTGGTGCTGCCTGCGTGGCGTGAGTGGGACCCCCGCCTACCCTCTCACTTCCGGAGGAAGTGCGTGTGGGTGGCGTGGGTGACGAAGCCGCGCAGGCAGGGCCACATCCGGCGACAGGACCCGCCCGTCTCAGCCGACGGGATTCAGGCACCGGGGGGCCTACGGCCGGCCGTAGTGGTCGATGATCCAGCGTGAGATCGAGTGGCGCGAGGGCAGCGCGGGGAGCGTGTCGCAGTCGAACCAGCGCGCGTCCTCGAGCTCGTCCGTGTCGATGACGACGTCGCCGCCGCCGTAGGTGGCCACGAAACCGATCATCATCTGGCTCGGGAACGGCCAGTTCTGGCTGCCCACGTAGCGGATGTCCTTGACGTCGACGCCGACCTCCTCCTTGATCTCGCGCGCGACGCACGCCTCCAGCGACTCCCCGTTGTCGACGAAGCCCGCCACGAGCGCGTAGCGGTTCGGGGCCCAGCCGGCCTTCCGCGTCAGCAGCACCCGGTGGCCGTCGCGGACGAGGACGATGGTGGCGGGGTGCAGGTGCGGGTAGTGCTCGTAGCGGCAGCGCGGACACTTCTTGCCCCACTCGCCCTCGATGCGGGCGGTCCGCTCGCCGCAGCGGGGACAGTGCCCGCTCGTCGACTCCCACCAGAGCGCCTGCAGCGCCATCCCGCCGAGGGAGAGCAGGTCGTCCGGCAAGCGCGTGCCGCGCATGGGGACCACCGTCTCGCGCGAGAGGCCCGGCGGCAGCGGAGCCTCCGGCGCCAGCGCGACCACCCAGCACGGCTCGTCGCGGTACGTGCCCAGCCAGAACGGCGGCGCCGCGTCGAGCGGCACGGGACACCCGCCGTGCGGCAGCGCGAAGCTGTCGGCGACCGGCGCCACGATGAGGTTCTGCTCCTGCACGAGGATCCAGTGCCCGCGCTCCGCCGCGGGCTTGTCGCCGCGCTTGGCCGGCGTGAAGGCCGCGCCCAGGATGTCGCGGTTGAAGGGCAGCTGCACGGTCAGCGGGGTCGTCATCGCCACCAGGGATAGAAGGGCGGCATGTCCTTGCTGGGGCGGCCGGTGAACCGCGGCGGCCGTTTCTCGAGGAACGACGTGATGCCCTCGCGGGCGTCGGCCGAGCGGCCCGTGTACCACATGCCGAGGGAGTCCAGGCGGTGCGCCTCGCGCGGGTGATCGGCCCCGAGCATGCGCCAGAGCATCTGCCGGATGAGCGCCACCGAGACGGCCGACGTGCCGTCCGCGATCTCGCGCGCCAGCGCGCGGGCCTCCGGCAGCAGCGCGTCGGGGGCGACCACGCGGCTCACGAGGCCGCCCGCGCGCGCCTCCTCCGCCGAGAACACCCGCCCCGTGTACGCCCACTCGGCGGCCTGCGCGATGCCGACCAGCCGCGGCAGGAACCAGGTGCTGCACGCCTCGGGCACCACCCCGCGCCGCGCGAACACGAAGCCGATCTTCGCGGCCGTGGAGGCCAGGCGCACGTCCATGGCCAGCGTGAACGTGATGCCGAAGCCGACGGCGGGGCCGTTGATGGCGGCGATCACGGGCTTCGTCAGCTCGAAGAGCCGGAGGGTGACGCGCCCGCCGCCGTCGCGGTGCGCCTCGGGCGTCTCGCCGCGGCCGTCGAACGTCGCGGCGCCGGCGCCGAGATCGGCGCCCGCGCAGAACGCGCGGCCGGCGCCGGTGACGATCACAACGCGGACGCCGTCGTCGGCGTCGGCGCGGTCGAGCACCTCGAGCAGCTCGGTGATCATGGCGGTGTTGACGGCGTTCAGCCGCTCCGGCCGGCTCAGGGTGACGGTGGCGACGCCGTCGGCGACGTCGTAGCGCAGCGTCTCGAGCGCCATCTCAGAAGCCGAGCGCCCGGACGTCGCCGGGGGCGCCCGCGGCCGCGGGCTCGGGCGGCGCCGGCGACGCCACGGGCACCTTCCGGAGGGCGGGCATGACCTCCGCCGCGAACAGGCGCATGTTGCGCTCGGCCTCGTCGTACGGCATGCCGGCGTAGGAGAACACCCCGACGTAGTGGCTGTTGCCGGTACGGCGGTGGATGTCGAGGATCTGCTCGTAGCACTGCTCGGGCGTGCCCGCCACCTGCAGCTTCACGAAGTAGTCGATGACGGTGTCGGTGCCGTACTCGGCGATCTTCTCGCTCATCTTGCCGTAGTACTCGTAGCCCTTCGTCCGGGCCAGGTGATCGCCCTGGAACTGGTAGTGGTCGAGCACCGTCTGGTAGTAGCCGCCGATGTACCGGCGCGCCATCTCGCGCGCGCGCGCGGGATCCCGGTCGCAGAAGGTCCAGCCCGCCGAGATCGGCGGCGGCGCGTCCACGCCGTTCACCTGCCGGTACACGCCGCGATAGGTCTCGAGCTCCCTGGCCACCTCGTGCCAGGGCTTCTGCGGGATGATCAGGATGCCCACGCCGAGCCGCGCCATGATGGGCAGGGACTCCGGCGACACCGCGGCCGCGTAGGTCCGGCCCCGGAACGACTTGAACGGCGCGGGGCGGATGGCCGCGCGCGGCTGCCGGACGAAGGCGCCCTCGTACTCGCAGTAGCCGGTCTCGAGCCCGCGCAGGATCATCTCTGCGCACTCGACGAAGCGCGGGCGCGACTCGTCCATCGACATCCGGAAGCCGTCGAACTCCACCTTGCCCGCGCCGCGCCCGAGCCCCAGGATGAGGCGGCCGTCGGAGAGGTTGTCGAGCATCGAGATCTCCTCGGCCGCGCGCATCGGATCGTGCCACGGCAGCACGACCACCATGGAGCCGAGCTGCGCGCGCTGCGTGCGCCCGGCCATGTACGTGAGGAACTGGAGGACGTCGGGGCACATCGTGTAGTCGGTGAAGTGGTGCTCGACGCCCCAGATCGACTCGAAGCCGAGCGGCTCGGCGAGGTCGGCCAGGCGCAGCTCCTCGCGATAGACCTCGCGATCCGTGCGCGACCGGTGCGGATTCTGGAAGACGACGGCCATCCCGACGTGCATGCGATCTCCTTGCGCGCTGCGCGAGCCTGCGACCGGTGTCGCCGAGCGTAGCGCCCGAGCGGGCCGCCCGTCAATCGCGCGGCCCGGCGCCGCGCGCGGCCGCCGTCAGCGGCGGACGACCAGCTCGGCGTCGCCGTCGCGCGCGAGGAGCTCGACGGCCGCGCTGTCCGTGCCCTGCGTGATGCGCAGGGCGAGGCGCGACTTCGCGATGCGCAGCCCGCGGATCTCGATCCACGTGAGCCACGGCGGGAGGGTCGGGCGGGCGAGCGTCAGGTGGTTCTCGGCGGCGTACGGCCGCAGCCCGAGCATGGCGGACACCAGGTGGAAGGCGACGCCGGCCGCCCACGCCTGCGGCGCGCAGGCCACCGGATAGCGGGTCGGCCCGTGGCCGGGCACCCGCGTGAAGCCGCAGAACAGCTCGGGCATGCGCATGTTCTCGAACTGCAGCACCGCCTCGAACAGGCCGCCGGCGAGCGAGGCGAACGGGCTCGTGAGCCCGTAGGCGCGCATGCCGGCGGCGGCGAGCGTCGTGTCGTGCGGCCACACCGAGCCGTTGTGGTAGCTCATCGGGTTGTAGAGGCGCTCGCGGCCGCTGAGGGTGCGGATGCCCCAGCCGGAGAACATGTCGTCCTCCATCAGCCGCCGCGTGACGATCTGCGCGCGCGAGTCGCTGACGATGCCCGTCCACAGCAGATGCCCCGCGTTGGACGAGATGACGCGACAGGGCACGCCGTCGGCGTCGAGCGCCAGCGCGTAGAACGCCTCGTCGGGCATCCAGAAGTCGGCCTCGAACCGCTCCTGCAGCCGCCGCGCGCGGGCGCGCAGCACCGGCGCGTCGTCGTGACGGCCGAGCGTCTCGGCCATGAACGCGGCGCCACACAGCGCCGCGTACTGGTAGCCCTGCACCTCGGCCAGCGCGATCGGCGCCTCGGCGAGGCGCCCGTCGGCGTGCATGACGGCGTCGTGCGAGTCCTTCCAGCCCTGGTTGACGAGGCCGACCGGCGAGCGGCGCATGTAGGTGAGGTAGCCGGCCTTCTGGGCGGCGCCCGTGCGCGCCATCCAGGCGAGCGCGCGGTCGACGGACGGCCAGATCTCGTGCGCGAAGTCGACGTCGTGGGACCACTTGAGGTACTCGGCCGCGAGCATCACGAACAGCGGCGTGGCGTCGACGGTCCCGAAGTACGGGATGAACGGGATCTCGCGGCAGGCCGCCATCTCGCCGGCGCGCGACTCGTGCAGGATCTTGCCCGGCTCCTGGTCGGTGAACGCGTCGTCGACGGTGCCCTGGTGCCGGGCGAAGTAGCGCAGGACGCCGCGGGCGATGTCCGGCTCGAAGGGCAGTACCTGCAGCGCGCTGATGAGCGCGTCGCGGCCGAAGGGCGCCACGTACCACGGGATGCCCGCGTCCGGGACGAAGCCCTCCGGGCTCTCGGTGAGCAGCAGGTGCAGGTCGTGCCGCGAGCGCCCGAGCCAGTGGTCGAACAGATCGTGGCTGGTGCGGACGCGGGCGGCCTCGGCGGCGAGCCGCTCCACCGTGGATCGGCGCCGGCCGGCGGCGTCGCGGAAGGCGAGGATGCGGGGCGCCGGGCGGGCGGGCTCCCGGGACGCGGTCACCACCACGCCGACCTCCAGCCGCTCGCGCGGCGCCAGCGTGAGGCGGTACTCCGCTCCGTCGGCCTCGAGCCGCGCGGGCGCCGGATCGAACGCGAGCGTGGTCGTGCGGACGACGTCGTCGAGGCCGCGATAGCCGAGGCGGACGGTCCGGCCGTCCACGCGCGGCGGCAGCATCTCGCCCCGCCGCGGCCGCGGGTGTCCGCGCACCTCGAAGACGTCCACGAAGTCGGCGGCGAAGGCGAGCGACAGCTCGAGATCGTGCCGCTCCTGGACGAAGCCTTCGATCACGAGCGACTGGTAGAGCTGCGAGCCCAGGATGGTCACGCGCCGGAGCAGCCGCGTGGAGCGGCCGGGCAGGAAGACCATGGGGCTCACGACGACGTCGGGGTTCGTCAGGTCGATGGCCGCCTCCAGCGCATCGTCCGAGAGGCCGGCGTTCAGCATGAGGCCGCGCTGGCCGTGGAGCCGCAGCTCGAACAGGCGCAGGAACCGCGTGTCGTCGACGTAGAAGCCGAACTCGCCCGGGATGTTGGGAAGGTCGCCGCGGCGGTCGGCGACGAGGAAGGCGGTGTCGTGCTTGAGGACCAGCTTCGGAAGGTCGGCGGCGACGCTCGAGGCGAGGATGTAGTAGTGCTCGCCGATGACGAGGTCGTCGCGCGGGCGCGCCTCGCTCATGCCGCGCGGGAACGGGCGCACGCGCGGCGGTAGAGCGCCTCGTAGCCGTCCACCATGCGGGCGACGGAGAAGCGCTCCTCGAAATCGAGGCGACAGCGCGCGCGATCCAGCGTGTCCACGCGCTTGACGGCGTCGACCAGCTCGGGCACGGAGTCGGCGATGAACCCGCTGATTCCGGGCCGGACGACCTCCGGCACCGAGCCGCACGGTCGCGCGATGACGGGCGTCCCGCACGCCATCGCCTCGATCATGACCAGCCCGAACGGCTCCGGCCAGTCGATGGGAAAGAGCAGGGCGCGGGCGCCGCCGAGGAACGCGGCCTTGTCCGCGTCGCCGATCTCGCCGATGAACTCGATCAGCGGGTCGTCGAGCAGCGGGGCCACGACGCGCTCGAAGTACTCGCGGTCGGCGGCGTCGATCTTGGCCGCGATGCGGAGCGGCAGGCCGGCGCGCCTGGCCACCTCGATGGCCACGTCCGGCTGCTTCTCGGCCGCCAGCCGGCCGAGGAAGGCGAGGTACTCGCCGGGCTCCGGGGAGAAGGCGAAGCGCCCGCGCGGCAGGCCGTGGTGCACCGTGCCCACCCACGTGACGCCGATGCCCTCGAGCGGCGTGCGCTGGGCGGCGCTGATGGAGACGAGCGGCACGTGCCGGAACTGCCGGTAGACCGGCCCGAGGTACGGTAGATCGAGCCGGCCGTGCACGGTGTGCAGCGTCGGCGTCGACACCAGCCCGGAGAACGGGTAGGCGAGGTAGTCGACGTGGCAGTGGATGAGGTCGAAGTCGCCGGCGTTCGCGAAGACGAGGTCGAGCTGGCGGATCGTCTCGGCGGCCACGAGCTCGCGGCTGGCGGCGTCGAGGCGGAGGGCGCGCTCGGCGACGGCGACCAGCCGGGCCGAGGTGACGGAGTCGCCGCTCGCGAAGAGCGTCACGTCGTGGCCGCGGCGGACCAGTTCTTCCGTCAGCGCCGACACGACACGCTCGGTCCCGCCGTAGAGCTTCGGGGGAACAGCCTCGTACAGCGGCGCGACCTGAGCGATACGCATGCCCCTTCGCGAGCGTTGCAAGGGCAGCGCCAGCGACTTGCCAACCGCACGCATCGGGGCAATGATACCTTCGAAACTCCCGGAGGAGAGCACCACGATGCTGAGCGCGCAGGACAACGAGCTGCTGACGCGGACAGGGCCGGACACGCCGATGGGCGATCTGCTCCGTCGCTACTGGATTCCCGTCGTCCAGTCCGAGGAGGTCGCCGCCGGCGGCCGCGTGAAGCGCGTGCAGCTGCTCGGCGAGCGCCTCGTCGTCCACCGCACGCCGGCCGGTCGGCCCGGCCTCATCGGCGAGTTCTGCCCGCACCGCGGCGCCTCGCTCTACTTCGGCCGCAACGAGCGCGACGGCATGCGCTGCGTCTATCACGGCTGGAAGTTCGGCCTCGACGGCCAGTGCGTCGAGATGCCGAGCGAGCCTCCGGAGTCGAGCTTTGCCGCCAAGGTGCGTCACACCGCCTATCCGTGCACGGAGCTCGGGGGCGTGATCTGGGCCTGGATGGGGCCGGACGCGCCGCCGCCGCTGCCGGAGCTCGAGTGGACGACGCTGCCGGCCGGACACGTCTTCGCCTCCAAGCGCATCCAGGACTGTAACTGGTTCCAGGCGATGGAGGGCGGTATCGACTCCAGCCACATCTCGTTCCTGCACGCGCCGCTCGATCACACCGATCAGGCCGTCGCCGAGGACATGGACCGGGTGAGCTTCGGCGTCGGCGCCGCCGTGCAGACGGGCGACCGCGCGCCGCGCTTCGACGTGGTCGACACCGACTACGGCGCGCTCATCGGCGCCCGGCGCACGCAGCCCGACGGGCGCTGGCTCTGGCGCGTCACGCAGTTCCTGCTGCCCTTCCACACGATGCCGCCCGTCGGCATCGGCGAGAAGGTCGTCCAGTCGCACATGTGGGTGCCGATGGACGACACGCACGTGGTCAACTGGATGGTCACCTGGCACCTCGAGCGCCCGCTGACCCGCGAGGAGATCGCGCTGCACGTCGAGGGCAAGGGCGCGCACGTCTGCGACTACGCGCCGGCGACCTCCGAGCCGTACGGCGACGTCCGCACCGCCGCCAACCGCGACAACGACTACTTCATGGACTGGGAGGCGCACCGCACGCGGATGTTCTGCGGCATCCCGGGGTTCGGGGTGCAGGACCAGGCGATCCAGGAGAGCCAGGGCCCGATCGTCGACCGCTCCGTGGAGCGCCTGGGCACGAGCGACACCGCCATCATCCAGGTGCGCCGCCGGCTCATGACCGCCGCCCGGGCGCTGCGCGAGCGCGGCGAGCGGGCGCCGGGCCGCGACCCGCGCGCCTTCTGCGTGCGCTCGGCCTCGCTGGTGCTGGAGCCCGACGAGGACTGGGTCGCCGCCGCGCGGCCGCTCGTGCTCGTGCGCGGCGACCAGACATTGACGCGCGCCTGAGGCGGCCATGCCCGGGCGCATGACGGGCCGCGTTGCCCTCGTCACCGGCGGCGGCGGCGGCATCGGCGAGGCGACCGCGCGGCTGTTCGCCGAGGAGGGCGGCGCGGTGGCGCTGGTCGACGTCGACGGCGCGGCCGCCGACACCGCCGCGGCCGGCATCACGGCCGCCGTGCCGGGCGCGCAGGTGCTGCCGCTCGCCGCCGACGTCGCCCGCGAGGCCGAGGCGCGGCGGGCCGTGGACGAGACCGTCGGCCGCCTCGGCGCGCTCCACGCCCTCGTCAACGTCGCCGGCATCCGCGTGTACACGCCGCTGGCCGAGGCCACCGCGGAGGACTGGG
>DASUPA010000524.1:0-4970 GCA_036276335.1 Candidatus Methylomirabilota bacterium
ACGCCCGCGCCCACCGCCGTGGCGCCCGCGCCGACCGCTGTCACGCCCGCACCCACCGCCGTGGCGCCCGCGCCGACCGCTGTCACGCCCGCACCCACCGCCGTCGTGCCAGTGGCGCCCGCGCCGGCCCCCGTCGCGACGCCGCCTGCGCCGGTGGCGCCGGCGACACCCGCGACCGCCCGACCGGCCGAGACGAGCGCGTCGGCGGCGGCCGCCGCACCGCGCACGGCCGTCATCGCACCGCCCCCCGCCGCGCCGGAGCCGCCGCCTGCCGCCGTGACGCCGGCGTCCGCGGTCGCCACGGCGCCGATGACTCCCGTGGACGATCGGCGCTGGACCGAGCTCGTGGGCGAGGTGGAGAAGTTTGTCGGACGCACGCTCGTGCTGCGGGTCGACGGCGGCGGCCGCGTCAGCGTGGACGTCTCGAGCCTCAGCGGCAATCTCGAGCGCATGGTGGCGCCGGGCTCGCGCGTCAAGGTCTACGGCGTCCCCGTCGAGCTGCGGTTCAAGGCGCTGGGGTTCATCGATCCCGACGCGCGGGGCCGCGGCCGGTAGCCCGGCCGTCTGGCGCGCGGGCGCGCGTCGTGATACGACAGCGCCCATGAAAATTCATCGGCTCTGGGTCGACGAGAAGGGCGAGTCACACTTCCAGGACGTCGACGTGCGCTTCGAGGAGTCCACGCGGGCCGGGCGCCTGTCGGCGCGCCTGCCCGCGACCGGCATCATCTTCCGGGAGGTACCGCCCGACTACGACCTCGACTGGCACCCGGCGCCGCGCCGCCAGTACATCATCAACCTGGACGCCGGGGTGCAGATCACGGCGAGCGACGGCGAGGCGCGGCGCATCGGCGCCGGCGAGGTCCTGCTCGTGGAGGACACCTGGGGCAAGGGACACCTCTCCAAGGCGCTCGACGGCAAGCTCCGCCACTGCATCTTCGTGACGCTTGATTAGCCGCCCGGCCGCGGATAGGCTCGCCGCGCGATGAAGCTCGCGGATCGCGTGGCGCTGGTGACGGGCGGCGGCTCCGGGATCGGCCGCGCCGTCTGCCGGCTGTTCGCCGAGGAAGGCGCGATCGTCGTGGTCAACGACATCGACGGCGCGGCCGCCGAGGCCACGGTGAAGGCGATGGGGCGCGGCCGCGCGCTGCCCGCCGACGTCGCCGACAGCGCGCAGGTCGCGGCCATGTTCGCCGCCGTGGCGCGCGAGCACGGCGGCCTCGACATCCTCGTCAACAACGCCGGCATCGCGTCGGCGGGCTTCCAGGACCGTCCGGGCCTGCGGGACCGGCTGGAGGCCCGCCTCGGCGAGATGGTGAGCGGGCAGGGAGCGCAGACCCACCTGGACGCCACCGAGTCGATCGACGACGCCTCCTGGCGCCGCATGCTGGCCGTCCACCTCGACGGGACGTTCTACTGCACGCGCGAGGCGCTGCGCCTGATGAAGGCGCGCGGCCGCGGCGTCATCGTGAACATGTCGAGCGTGGCCGCGCTGACCGGCCTGTCGACCGTCCCGCACTACAGCGCCGCCAAGGGCGGTATCCTGGCCTTCACGCGGGCGGTGGCCCAGGACGTCGCCTCGCGCGGGATCCGCGTCAACGCCATCTGTCCCGGCTACATCGACACGCCCATGACGGCGCCGGCCTCGCCGCTGATGAAGGCCGTCACGCTCGCCCGCACGCCGCTCGGCCGCTTCGGCGAGGCCGACGAGGTCGCGCGCACGGCGCTCTTCCTCGCCTCCGACGACAGCTCCTTCTTCACCGGCCAGTGGCTGTCGCCGAACGGCGGGCTGTTCATCGGCTGACCCGGGAGGTCTCATGGAGCTCTACGACGTCATGCGGACGACGTTCGCCGCGCGGGAGTTCACCGACGACCCGCTGCCGGACGCGACGCTCGCGAGGATCCTGGATCACGCGCGCTTCGCGCCGAGCGGGGGCAACCGGCAGGGCTGGCACGTGATCGTCGTGCGCGAGCGGGCCACCCGCGAGGCGCTGGCGGCGGCCACCGTGCCGGCGGCCAAGCGCTACGCGGCGCAGCTGAAGCTCGGCGAGAGCCCCTGGAACACGATCGTGCCGACCAGGGCCGACGCCGCCACCATCGAGGCGACGCCCGCGCCCGAGCGCCTGATCGAGCCGGTGCTGAAGGCCCCCGTCGTGCTGGTCGTCTGCGTGGACCTGAGGGTCGTCGCGTCGATGGACCAGGACCTCGACCGCGTCGGTGTCATCAGCGGCGCGTCGATCTATCCCTTCGTCTGGAACATCCTGCTGGCGGCGCGGCACGAGGGGTTCGCGGGCACCATCACGACGCTGGCGGTCGCCCGGGAGCCGGCGCTGCGGGCGGCGCTCGGCATCCCGGCGCACGTGGCGGTCTGCGCGGTGATGCCGCTGGGCACGCCGCTGAAGCCGCTCTCGAAGCTGAAGCGCAAGCCCGTGGAGCAGTTCGCCACGCGCGAGCGCTGGGACGGCCCGGCGCTCGCGCCGTAGCGACCGCCTACTTCTTCGGCAGCCAGTCGCGCAGCGGCTTCACGATGGCGCCGGCCTTCACCAGCGCCTCGCGCACGGCGGTCACGATCTTGTCGGAGCCCGGACTGTCGCCGTGGATGCAGATCGTCTCCACCTTCACGTCGATCGTCTTGCCCGTGATCGTGCGGACCTTGCCCTCCATCGCCATCCGGACCGCCTGATCGGCCGCCTTCGCGGGATCGGTGATGAGCGCGTCCTTGCCGAGCTTGCGCGACACGAGCTGGGCGTCGTCGGCGTAGACGCGGTCGGCGAACCCCTCGGCGGCGATCCGGACGCCGGGGACCTTGCGCGCCTCGGCGTCGTACTTCGTCATCGCCATCGTCATGAGGATCAGCTCGGGATCGAGCTCGACGACCTGCTCGGCGGTCGCCCGGCTGAGCGGGAGGTTCTCCTCGAACATGTGGTACTGGATGCCGTGCGGCTTGACGTGCTGCAGCCGGGTGCCGGCCGCACGGGCGAAGGCGTCCAGCGCGCCCGTCTGGTAGCGGTGGTAGTCCTTCAGCTCCGCCGGCGTGACCTCCATCCGCCGGCGCCCGAAGCCCATCAGGTCGGGCAGCCCGGGGTGCGAGCCGACGGCCACGCCGTACTGCAGGGCCAGCTCCACCGTCTTGCGCATGACGTGCGGATCGCCGCCGTGGAAGCCGCACGCGATGTTGGCCGACGTGATGTGCGGCATGACCTCTTCGTCGTTGCCGAGCGTCCAGCGGCCGTAGCTCTCGCCCATGTCGCAGTTGATGTCGATGTACACGCTCATGGCCTCGGTGCGCCTCCTTGTCGGGGCCGGCCGCCTGCCGCCGTCCCTGCCACGATCCTATCGCGTCCCGGCCCCACCGCAACGGGCCGGCGGTCGGCTTATAATCCCGGGGCATGGGGCTCGCCGAAATCCTGGAGGAAGCGCGCGGCGTCGCGGACGAGGCGGTCGAGCTGCGCCGGCGCATCCATCGCCAGCCGGAGATCGGCCTGCGGCTGCCGCGGACGCAGGCCGTCGTTCTGGAGGCGCTCGACGGGCTCGGGCTCGACGTGCGCACGGGCGAGCGGACGACGTCCGTCGTCGCGCGCCTCACGGGCGGTCGCCCCGGCCCGACCCTTCTCCTGCGCGCCGACATGGACGCGCTGCCGCTGCGCGAGGACACGGGGCTGCCGTTCGCCTCCGAGGTCGACGGCGCGATGCACGCGTGCGGGCACGACGCGCACGTCGCGATGCTGCTGGCCGCCGCGCGCCTGCTGGCGCGCCGCCGCGCGACGCTCGCCGGCTCGGTGCTGCTCATGTTCCAGCCCGGCGAGGAGGGCTATCACGGCGCGCGCGTGATGCTCGAGGAAGGGCTGCTCGACGGCGGCGCGCCGCCGACGGGGGCGTTCGCGCTGCACGTCACCCACCGCCAGGCCGCGGGCGTCATCGCCACGCGGCCGGGACCGACGATGGCCTCGGGCGACACCATCCAGATCCTGGTGCGCGGCAAGGGCGGCCACGCCTCGGCGCCGCACGACTGCCTGGACCCGATCCCGATCGCCTGCGAGATGGTGCAGGCGTTCCAGACGCTCGTCACCCGCCGCGTGAACGTGTTCGATCCGGCCGTCCTGACCATCGCGAAGATCGAGGCCGGGACGACGCGCAACGTCGTGCCGGAGACGGCCAGCCTGCTGGGCACCGTCCGCACGATCTCGGAGGCCACGCGCGAGCGGGTCCTCGAGGGCGTCCGGCGGGTCGCCGAGGGCGTGGCGGCCGCGCACGGCGCCGAGGCGAGCGTGGAGGTGACGCGCGGCTACCCGGTGACCGTCAACGACGACGGCTTCGCGGCCTTCGTGCTGGACACCGCGCGCGAGCTGCTGGGGCCCGAGCGCGCGCACGAGATGCGCCATCCCGTGATGGGCAGCGAGGACTTCTCCTACGTGCTCCAGCGCGTGCCGGGCGCGATGGCGAATCTCGGGACGCGTCCGGACGCGGGCCCCGTCTTCCCGAACCACTCCAACCGCATGCTCATCAACGAATCGGCGCTCGCCACCGGCATCGCCATGCACGTCGCGATCGCCCTTCGCTTCTTCGACCGCTCCGCCTGACGACCGCGCATCCAACCGTGCGCGAGTAGTGGCACGGGCGACGCGGGAGTGGCGGGGGGTCGGGTTCGGGCACGCAAATCGACGACGGGCAGCGCCTGTCAGGCGGGGAAACGATTCTGGGCCGGGGCCGACGCTGTACCCTGAGGCACGGCCCTCACCCGACCCCCCGCCACTCCCGCGCCGCCCGCGCCACGTGTGAGAGCGCGGCGTGCGAGAAAGGAAGAGCCTAGCGGGCGAGCGCTTTCTGGACGTCGGCGAGGGATGGCGGTGTTGGCGTGTCCTTCCAGTGGGCCATCCGATCGAAGATCATCGCGGCGGCCTCGTGGAAGCCTTCGGGCAGACCGGCGGCGGCGAACGTCGAGGCGATCTCGTGCATCTCGCCGACGAAGCGCC
>DASUPA010000525.1:0-12765 GCA_036276335.1 Candidatus Methylomirabilota bacterium
GCCGTGCCAGTCCGTCGTGCAGCCACGACGCCGGCGTGACGGTGGTAGCATGGCCCGGTGAGTCGTTCACTCGGCGGCGCGCTCCCGCCGGCGCTGCTCGAGCGGCTGTCGCAGCGCGAGCTCGGGCCGCGGCTCGGCTTCGCCCTTCCGTTCGTCACCGTGGATGCGGCGGGCCGGCCTCACCCGATGCTGCTGTCCTACCTCGAGGTGCGTGCGTACGATCCCGGGACGCTCGGTCTGGTAATCCGGGCGCGCAGCGCGACCGCCCGGAACCTGGTCGAGCGGACGGCCGGGACGCTGCTGATCGTGGAGCCGGACGCGGTGATGTACGTCAAAACCCGCGCCGTGGACGGGCCGCTCGAGGTCGCCGACGACCCCGGCCTGGGCCTCGGCTATTTCCTGCTCGCCGTCGAGGAGGTCCTCGAGGACGCGGCGGCGGAGTGGGAGGGCGGGATGCGCATCACCGGCGCGATCCAGTACCGCCCGACCCCGTCGCTCGAGGCAGACTGGGCCCGCGCGACGCTGGCCGCGCTCGCGTCGCCGCGCGCCCGCGCCTGATCAGCGGCCGGGCGCCTCCGTGAGCGGCTCGCGCTCCCGGTAGAGCCCGATCGTCACCTCGACCTCCGTCTCGCGCCCCGCCCGCATGAGCCGCACGCGCACGCGCTTGCCGACGGGCGTGGACGACACCACGCGCTGGAGGTCGCGTGGCGTGTCGAGCGGCGTCCCGTCGACGGCGACGAGCACGTCGTCCGGCTTCACGCCCCCCTGGTCGGCGGGCTCGCCCGGCATCACGCCGCGGATGAGGACACCCCGCGCCTCGCGCAGGTTGAGCCGGGTGAGATCCTCGTCCGTCACCTCGGCGATGGACACGCCGAGCCAGCCCCACTCCACCTTGCCCTTGCTGGCGAGCTGCGGCACCAGCAGCTTCACCAGGTTCGACGGGATGGCGAAGCCGATCGAGCCGTTGCGCGCCGCCATGCTGTTCACGCCGACGACCTGGCCCGCCATGTTCACGAGCGGGCCGCCCGAGTTGCCGGGGTTGATGGCCGCGTCGGTCTGGATGTAGTCGAAGCCGGGCGCCGCCACCGTCAGCGGGGCGCCCTTGCGGCTGACGATGCCGAACGAGACCGACTGCTCGAGACCGAACGGGTGGCCGAGCGCGAGCACGAACTCGCCGACCCGCATGGCGTTGGAGTCGCCCAGCGGCAGCGAGGGCAGGTCCGCCGCGTCGATCTTGACCAGAGCCAGGTCCACCCGGCTGTCGAGGCCCACAATGCGACCGTTGAAGCGCCGGCCATCGGCGAGGCGGACCTGCATCCACTCCGCCTGCTCGACCACGTGGGCATTGGTGACGATGAGCCCGGTCGGCTCGATCACGAACCCGGAGCCCGTGGAGCGCCGCGGCTCGCCGGGCGCCTCGCTCTCGTCACGGGCCAGCGCGCCGCCCCGGCGCACGCGGACGTGCACGAGCGCCGGCTTGAGCGTCTCGGCCAGGTCTGCCAGGAGATTGTTGAACCGCGAGAGCTCCGGCGGCGCCGCCGCGCCCGGCGTCTCGCGCCAGGGCCTGACCTGTTCGGTCGTGATCGGTCCCGCGCAGCCCACCAAGCCGGCGGTCAGAGCGACGAAGGCGACCAGGGCACGACGACGGGACGGCATCCAGCGACCTCCTTGGTCTGTGGCGTCCAGTATAGCGTGAGGGTCCTCCCCTACCGGCTCACCTCCCGGAGGAGATGCCCGAGTTCGGGGATGAGCAGCTTCTCGAGGGCAAGGCGGCAAGCGTTCGGCGACCCCGGAAGCGAGACGACGATCCGGCGCGCGTGGATGCCCATCTGCGCGCGGCTCAGCATCGCCGCGGCGCCCACCTCCGCGAACGACAGCATTCGAAAGAGCTCGCCGAAGCCGGGCAGGCGCTTGTCCAGGAGCGCCTCCACCGCCTCGAACGTCGAGTCGCGCGACGTGATGCCGGTGCCGCCGGTCAGGATGACAGCGCGCACGGCGGGATCGGCGCACGCCGCCCTCACCAGCCTCGCCACCTCCGCCGGCTCGTCCCGCACGATCGACGAGCCGGCCACCCGGTGGCCGGCGGCGGTCAGGAGCTCGCGGATCACGGCGCCGCTCGGGTCGGTCTCCGGCGTCTTCGTGTCGGAGACGGTCAGCACGTAGCACGCGACCGACGCCGGCGCCGTCGCCTTGTGCTCGCGCGCGGTGGCGGCCGGGTCCCGCGTCATCCGCCGTATCCGCGATCGAGGATCTCGACCAGGTGGAGCACGCGGATGTCCGAGCCCGCCTCCCGGAGCCCCTGCTGGATCTGGAGGATGCAGCCGGGGTTCGCGGTGACGACGGCCTCGGCGCCCGTCGACGTCACGTGGCGCACCTTGCGGCGCAGCAGGCGCGTGGCCATGTCGGGCTGCGTGAGATTGTAGATGCCCGCCGAGCCGCAGCACCAGTCCGACTCCGGCAGGTCGACGACGCGCAGCCCCGGGACCTGCGCGAGCAGCGCGCGCGGCGCCGTGCGGATCTTCTGTCCGTGCACGACGTGGCAGGGGTCGTGATACGTCACCGTCATCGGGACCGCCGCGAGCGGCCCGCGCAGCGGGGTCGCCGCGAGGAACTCGGAGAGATCGCGCACGGATGCGGCGAAGCGCCGGGCCCGGTCGGCGTAGGCGGGATCGCCCGCCAGCAGCGCGCCGTAGGCCTTCATGTGCGCGCCGCACCCCGACGTGTTGACGACCACGGCGTCGACGCCGGTGCGCTCGAACACGTCGATCGTGCGCCGCGCCATCGCGAGCGCGCGGGCGTGATCGCCCCCGTGCGCGTTGAGCGCCCCGCAGCAGCCCTGCTCCGGCGGGGCCACGACCTCCCAGCCGTTCTTCGCCAGCACGCGCGCCGTGGCACGGTTGTGCGCGCCGAACACCACGGCCTGCACGCAGCCGGTGAGCACCGCCACCCGTCCGCGCCGCTCGCCTTCCGCGGGTGTCGACGGTGCCAGCGGCGCGCGATCGGCGGCGGCCGGCAGGCGCGGCAGCAGCGCCTCCCACGCCGGCAGCGTGCCGGGCAGCGCGCGCACCAGTCCGCTGCGCCGCGCCAGCCACTGAAGACCGCTCGCCTGGTAGAGGCGCAGGCCCGCCGCCGCCAGCGCGAGCAGGCGCGGATGGCCGAGGAGCAGCCCGAAGTTCGCCCAGCGAAACGCGCGGCGGCCGAGCCCGCCGGGCCGCTGGCGCTCGATCTCGGCCTTGGCGGCCTCGATCAAGCGACCGTACGGCACCCCGGACGGGCACGCCGTCTCGCAGGCCCGGCAATCGAGGCACAGCGAGAGATGCTCGACCGAGGAGTCGCTGAGCCCGATCCGCCCCTCCGCGAGCGACTTGATGAGGAAGATACGACCCCGCGGCGAGTCCATCTCCGTCCCGAGCTCCGCGAAGGTCGGACAGGAGGCGAGGCAGAGACCGCAGTGGACGCACTGGTTCACGCCCTCGACGCTGAGGCCGTGCAGCGCGAGCGCGCCCGCGCTCGCGGGCTCGTGCTCGGTCGTCGCGTGCGCCATGCCTGTCGCGCTCAGATCCCGGCCACGAAGCGGCCCGGGTTCAGGACGTTGTGCGGATCGAGCTCGGCCTTGATGCGCTGCATGATGCGGCCGGCCGGGCCGGCGTCGTCCCAGACGGGCAGCACCGTCTTGACGGCGAGCGGCGCCCGCGCCAGCGACGCGTGGCCGCCGCCCGCGCGCGCGGCCGACCGCCACTCGGCGAGGACGGCGGCGAGCGCCGCGGGATCCTGGCGGTCGCCCTCGGCCCGGACCGCGGCGGTGACCAGGCCGACGCCGGCGTGCGCGGACCACGCGCTGGCGAGCCCGCGCTGCCGCGCGCTGCTCGCCCCCTGCTCCATCAGCTCGGCGACCACCGTCGGGAGCACGCTGAGCGTCATGACCGCCGCCGGCGTGCCGAGCGCGTCGTGCGCGGCCCGCGGCAGCGTGCTCCACGCCGCGGGCGCCAGCGGCGTCACCCGCTCGCCGCCGCCCGGGCCCACCACGCTGGCCAGCTGCGCCACCTGCCAGTCCACCTGCTCGCCCAGCCCGTCGAAGCCGACGACCAGCGCCGCGGGGGCGCCGTCGATGCCGAGCGCCGCGGCGGCGGACGCGTCCAGCAGGTCGATCGCGTTCGGGATGAGGTCGCTGCCGAGCAGGGCGCGCACCGCCGAGCCGGCGTCCTTCAGGCGCTCGAAGCGGACGGCCACCAGCCGCTCGTCGTCCGGTACCGGCCGGAGCTTGAGCGTCGCCTCCACGATCACGCCGAGGGTGCCGTACGAGCCGATGAAGAGCTTCGGCAGATCGTAGCCCGCCACGTTCTTCACCACGCGCCCGCCGCCCCGCACGATGGAGCCGTCGGCGGTGACGACGGTGGCGCCGATCAGCAGATCCCGGGCGGTGCCGTAGAGCTGCCGGCGTGGACCCGACGCGTTCGTCGCCAGGACGCCGCCGAGCGTGGCGCGCTCGGCGTCGGGCGGATCGAGCGACAGCCACTGGCCGCGCGCCCGGAGCGCCGCCTGCAGGTCGCTCAGCGTGAGCCCCGCCTGCGCGGTCACTGTGAGGTCGCCGGGCTCGTGCTCGACCACCGCGCGCAGCCGGCCGAGCCCGAGCACGACGCCGGCGCGCGCCGGCGGACCGCCGACGCTGGCGGCGGTGCCGCCGCCCCAGGGGATGACCGGGACGGCGGCCTCGGCGGCGCGCGCGACGACCGCGGCCACCTCGTCCACGGTGCCGGGAAACACGGCGGCCTCCGGGGTACGACCGTCGACGACGTACGGAGACAGCTCGACGCCGCTCAGGACGTGGTCGGAGCCGACGAGGGCGCGGAGGCCGTCGAGCAACGGCGTGGGCACGGCGCTCGGGCGCTCGCGCTAGAACCGCTGCGCGAGGCCCTGGGTCTCGATGGCGTGCGGCCTGTACGCCACCGGCCCTGCCTCGCCGCAGGACTTCTTCGTGGGGAACACCTTGCCGGGGTTGCAGAGGCCCGCGGGATTGAACGCCGCCTTCACCTTCTGCATGAACGCCAGGTCCGCGGCCGAGAAGATGAACGGCATGAAGTCGGCCTTCTCCAGGCCGATGCCGTGCTCCCCGGAGATCGAGCCGCCGACGTCCGCGCACACCTTCATGATCTCCGCCCCCGCCGCGACGACCCGCGCCTCCTCGCCCGGCTTCCGCGGATCGTAGAGGATGTTCGGATGCAGGTTGCCGTCGCCGGCGTGGAACACGTTGCCCACGCGCAGGCCGTGGGCCACCGCGATCTCGTTCACGCGCCCGAGGACGTAGGGCAGCTTCGTGCGCGGGATGACGCCGTCCATCACCATGTACGCGGGCGACACGCGACCGTACGCCCCGAACGCCGACTTGCGCCCCTTCCACAGGAGCTGGCGCTCCGCCTCGTCGGCGGCCGCGCGCACCTCGCGCGCGCCGGCGTCGCGACAGGCGGCAACGATGCGGGCGGCCTGCGCCTCCATGCCCGCCGCGAGCCCGTCGAGCTCGATCAGCAGCGCGGCGGCGGCATCGCGCGGATAGCCGCAGCCGAACGCGTCCTCGACGGCCTGGATCGTGAGCTGGTCGATCATCTCCACGGCCGCGGGCACGAGCCCGCGCGCGATGATCGACGACACTGCCGCCGATGCGTGGTCGACCTGGTCGAAGACGGCCAGCACCGTCTTGACGGCCTGGGGCTTCTTCATGATCCGCACGACGATCTTCGTGGCGATGCCGAACGTGCCCTCGGATCCGACGAAGATGCCGGTCAGATCGTAGCCGAGGGCGTCGCGGGTCCGGCCGCCGAGCCAGACGATCTCGCCGTCCGGCATGACGACCTCGAGCCCGAGCACGTGGTTCACGGTCACGCCGTACTTGAGGGTGTGAGGGCCGCCGGAGTTGTTCGCGATGTTGCCGCCGATGGTGCACGCTTGCTGGCTCGAGGGATCCGGTGCGTAGTAGTAGCCGCGCGGGCCGACCGCCCACGACAGGTGCAGGTTCACCAGCCCCGGCTCGACCACGGCCACCTGGTTGTCGTAGTCGACCTCCAGCACGCGATTCATGCGCATCAGCGACAGGACGAGGCCGCCCTCCGCCGGCAGGCAGCCGCCGGAGAGTCCCGTGCCCGCGCCGCGCGCGACGAACGGGAGCTGCTCGCGGTTCGCCAGCTTCACGACGGCGGCGACGTCCTCGACCGAGCGGGGGAAGACGACGAAGTCCGCGAGGGCGCGGAAGAGCGTCAGTCCGTCGGACTCGTAGACGAGGAGCTCCTCGGGATCGGACAGCACGCCGCCGCCGCCCACGATCGTCTCGAGCTCGTGGCGGAGCGCGGCCTTGCGCGGTGGCGGCATGCTGGACATGGTCGGACCTTGCCCCGAGTATACGCTCCGGCCGCCACGGACGCGGGCGTCAGCCCCGGACCTCCTGCAGGAGGGCGAGGTCGGCCACGAAGCGCTCCATCTCAGCGCGGCGCGCCTCGTCGTCGGGCGCGCGCAGGATCGCGGACGGGTGGATCGTCGCCATGGCGCGCGGGGCCCAGCGGGCCCTGACCCATTCGCCGCGCTGCCGGGTCACGCGGAACGTCGGTCCGAGCAGCGCCTGCGCCGCGGTGGCGCCCAGACACACGAGCGCCGCCGGCTTCACCACGTCCAGCTCCGCCTCGAGCCACGGCAGGCAGGCGGTGATCTCGAGCTGGCTGGGCTTGGTGTGAATGCGGCGCTGGCCCTTCGCCTCCCACTTGAAGTGCTTCACGACGTTGGTGACGTAGACGTCCCGACGGTCGACACCGACCGCCTCCAGGGCGCGGTCGAGCACGCGGCCGGCGGGACCGACGAACGGGGCCCCGGCCACGTCCTCGTCGTTGCCCGGCTGCTCACCGACCAGCATCACGCGCGCCTTCCGCGGTCCGGCGCCGAACACCGTCTGCGTTCCGCGCTGCCAGAGATGGCAGCCGCGACACCGGGCGGCGGCCTCGCGCAGGGCGGGCAGCGTCCGCTCGCCGGGGAGGAAATCGGCGGCGGAGCCGGTGGCGCGCACGGGGCGCGCGCTCACGCCGCGCTCCGACGATGCACGCGATTCACCATGACCGCCTCCGGCGGAAGCAAGCCCGGTGCCGGTCAGACGGCCAGCAGCGTCCGGGCGGCGGCGACGAGCGCGGGCGCGTCGATGCCGTAGTGCCGATAGAGATCGGCGCGCGTTCCGGATTGCCCGAAATCGTCGACGCCGAGCGCCTGCTGCGGCACGCCGAGCGCGCTGCCGATGAAGGCGAGCGCGTGGGAGTGGCCATCGATCACCGACACGACGGGCACGTCCTCCTCGTCCGCGGTGACGAGCGATTCCAGGTAGGGCCGCGGGCCGCGCAGCCCCCGGTAGAGCCGGTCGGGACTGGTCACGACGAACACGCTGGCGAAGACGTCCATCGCGCGAAGCGCGCGCGCCGCCGTCAGCGCCTCCGGCACCATCACGCCCGCCGCGAAGAGGTGCACCGCGCGGTCCACGTCGTAGCCGCGCTCCATCCGCGCATCGGCCAGCCGGTAACCGCCCCGCAGGACCCGCCGGCGCTGCTCGGCGTCCGGGGGCGGCGCCAGCGACTGGTCGACGGGCCGTGTCGACAGCCGCAGGTACAGGCTGTCGCCCTCCCGGGACGCGATGGCGGCGAGCGCGTCGAGGAGGATCCACTCGACCTCCTGCGCGAATGCGGGCTCGTAGTACGCGAGCGCCGGCAGGGCGACCCCGACGCCCGGCGTGATCACGGACTGGTGAGCGCCGCCCTCCGGCGCGAGGCTCACGCCCGAGGGCGTGGCGGCGACGACGAACCGGCCGCCCGCGTACAGGGCGTGGTAGAGCGCGTCCAGTCCGCGCGGGACGAACGGGTCGTACAGCGTGCCGACCGGCAGCAGCGTGACGCCCGAGAGCTCGGCGGTGAGACCGAGGGCGCCGAGCAGAAGGAAGAGATTGTGCTCGGCGATGCCGAGCTCGATGTGGCGCCCCGCCGGCGACTCCTTCCAGGCGAGGGCCTGCCGCGTGTCGGCGAACGGATCGGGCCGCGCCTCCGGACAGTACACGCCCTTCCGGTTGATCCACCCCGCGAGGTGCGTGGTGATCGCAACGTCGGCGGAGACCGTCACCACCGCGTCGCCGGCCGGGTCGCGGGCGAGCGCGCCGAGCACACGGCCGAGCGCCTCCTGCGTCGACATCTCGCCGGCGTACGTCTCGTCGAGCGCCGCGGGCACCACCGGCCCCGGCGCGCGCGCGGGCGCGGGCGCGGGGCTCGACCGGGCGCGAACGAGCCTGGCCTCGTCGCTGTCGGCCGCAAACCCCGCCCACTCCGCGCCGGCGACCACGTCGAGCGACCGGCGCAGCTCGTCGATCTGCGCCGCGCTGGTCACCATCGTGTGGTTCAGCGGATCGCCGGCGAACGGCAGCCCCCATCCCTTGATGGTGTGCGCGAGGATCACCGACGGCCGGTCCGCCTCGCGCCAGGCTTCTTCGTAGGCGTCGAGGATGAGCGCCAGATCGTGGCCGCCCACGTCGGCGACGAGCTCGCCGAGCGAGTCGTCCGGCACATCGGCGAGCAGGCGGTCGAGGCCCGCGTCGATCCCTCCCTCGGCACCCGTGACGAGCGCCTTGCGGACCGAGCCGCCCGGGAGCCGCAGCAGCCGCTGGTAGTCGACGTTGCGCATCGACTCCAGTCGCCGCGCCAGGCCCTCGCCGCCGGGACGCCGGAACATCGCCTGGAGCCGCCGGCCCCAGCGCAGCTCGCGCACGCGCCAGCCGCTGGCCTGGAAGAGCGCGGCGAGCTGGCGCGTGCGCGTCTCGGGCACCACGCGGTCGAGGCTCTGGCGATTCACGTCGACGACCCACACCAGGGTTCCGAGCCGGCGCAGCGATTCCTCGCCCAGCGCCTCCCAGACGTTGCCCTCGTCCAGCTCGGCGTCCCCGACCAGGGCGACGAAGCGCTCCGGCACCGGGCTCCCACCGTGATCGACCAGATAGCGTGTGGCGAGCGCGCCGAAGGATGCCATGACGGCGCCGAGCCCCATCGACCCCGTCGAGAGCTCGACGACCTCCGGATTCTTCCGCCGGCTCGGATACGCCTGGAGCCCGCCGAACGCGCGCAGCGCGCGCAGCGCGTCAGCGTCGAGCCGGCCGAGCAGATACTGGATGGCGTAGAACGCCGGCGAGGCGTGGGCCTTGGTGGCCACGACATCGCCCGGCCGCAAGGCGCGGAAGTACAGCGCGGTCAGCAGGCTCACCATCGAGGCCGACGACGCCTGGTGCCCGCCGACCTTCGTGCCCTCCGTGCTCGGCCGTGCATTGGCCTGGTGCACCATCCACGCGCTCAGCCACAGGACCTTGCGCTGGATCCGTTCGAGCAGCGCGAGGTCGTCCGTCGTCGCCATACGCGGAGTATATGCGCCCGGATCACGCTCCGCACCGGGCCGGAAGAGCCGCCGACGCGGGCAAGCGTCTGTTTTTCCTCATCTCGGAGGGCGGCAGACGCTCCCGCGCACGCCTGGCCACGTTGTGACCAGGCAGCGTTGCAGAGCCGTCCGCTTGGTGAATTTCTTGCCGAGATGGCCCATACGCTAAAGTGCTTAAGCATGGATACGGTGCTGGTGATCGATGACGAACGAAACATCCGGACGCTGGTTGCGCGTGTGCTGGCCGGCGACGACGTGGAGGTGCACACGGCGGGAACCGGCAAAGAGGGCCTCGAGATGGCCGAGCAGCTCGGCGGGCCCGATGTCGCCCTGGTGGACCTGCGGCTGCCCGACATCGACGGCATCCAGGTGGTCCGCGACCTGAAGGCCAAGCACGCCGACACGGCGGTCATCATGATCACCGCCTTCGGCCACATCGAGAGCGCCGTGTCGGCCATCAAGAACGGCGCCACGGACTACCTCGAGAAGCCGTTCCAGCATCTCGAGAAGCTGCGCATCTCCGTCAGCCGCGCCCTCGACGAGGTGAAGGCCCGGCGCGAGATCACCCGCCTCACGAAGCGCGAGGAGGGGAAGTACCGCACCGACCAGCTCATCGGCGAGTCGGATTCGACGCGGCGGCTGCGGGAGATCATCGGGCAGCTGGCGAAGAGCGAGGCGCACACGATCCTGGTGCACGGCGAGAGCGGAACCGGCAAGGAGCTCGTGGCCAAGGGCCTGCACTACGAGAGCAGCCGGCGCAACTTCCCGTTCATGGAAGTGAACTGCGCCGCCATCACGGAGACGCTCTTCGAGAGCGAGCTCTTCGGGCACGAGAAGGGCGCCTTCACCGACGCGCGGGCGACGAAGAAGGGCCTGATGGAGATGGCCGACCGCGGCACGCTGTTTCTCGACGAGGTCGGCGAGATCGCGCTCGCCAGCCAGGCCAAGCTCCTTCGCTGCTTGCAGGAGCGCTCGTTCAAGCGCGTGGGCGGCACCCGCGACATCAAGGTCGACGTCCGGGTCATCGCGGCCACGAACCGCTCGCTCGACGCGATGGTGAAGGAGGGCTCGTTCCGCGAGGATCTCTTCTATCGCCTGAACGTCATCCCGATCGCGATTCCGCCGCTGCGCGAGCGGAAGGAGGACATCCTGCCGCTGGCGCGCCACTTCCTGGCGGAGGCCAATCGCACGTTCCACAAGTCGGTGAAGCGCTTCGCCCCCGAGACCGAAGTCCTCTTGCTGGGGCACGCGTGGCCGGGCAACGTCCGGGAGCTCAAGAACCTGGTCGAGCGGCTGGTGATCCTCTCGAGCGGCGAGTCGATCGACGCCCATCACCTGCCGCCGCAGTTCTCCCGGCTGTCCGAGGGGCGGGCGCCGGAGGAGACGCCGGCGGAGGCGCGGACGCTGGCGGCCATCGAGCGCGCGTACATCCTCAAGGTGATGCAGCAGTCGAACGGCAACAAGAGCGAGGCCGCCAAGGTTCTCGGCATCACCCGTCAGACTCTCCGGAAGAAGCTCACCGAGTCCTAGTCCGCGCCGCGGGGGCGTGGTCATTTCCTCACCGCCTGGATAGCTCCCGGGCGGCCGAAGGGCGGCCAGTCATCGACCAGCAGCTGATGCTGCCCGATCGATGAGCGCCGAAACGGCTTATGTCGGACGAACTTGAGCCCGGTCATGCGTTTGGTACCCCCTTTGCTCTCCCTGCGGACCAGCACCCATCACGACCAGAGGGAGAGCGGATGAAACGTGTGGTGAAGCGGCGCGAGCTCAGCGAGCCCGGACAGCTCCAGGCGCTGGTGATCGACCACGTCGACGGCGTGGAGCCGGGCCTCGCGGTGCTCGACTCGCGGCTGCTCCTCGGTCAGGCGACGATCGACGTCGTCGCACTCGACGCGCGCGGCGCGCTGGTCCTCGTGACCGTCGGGGCCGTCGCCGACGAGGAGATGCTGCTCAGGGCCGTGGAGGCGTATTCCTGGTGCCTCGAGTATCCCGAGGCGATCCGCCGCCTCTATCCCGCCGTGCGCGTCTCACCCGCGCGGCCTCCCCGCCTCGTCTTCGTGTTCGAGCGCATGCCCGACGCGTTCCACCGGAAGATCAAGCAGCTCGGGTTCCACGAGGTCGACTGCGTGGAGTTCCGCTACCTCGACGTCGACGGCGCCGCCGTCGTGTACTTCGACGTGCTCGCGCGCCTGCGCCGCGGACCCGTCGCCGCCGTGCCCACTGTCGAACCCGTCGTCCCGCCAGCCGACCGGGCGGTGTCGCCGGCGGCGCCGGGCGCGAGCACCGGCCGGCCCACGAGCGTCAAGCTCCAGAAGCTGCTCGGCGGCGAGAAGCCGCCGACGGCCCGCGAGCCCGCGCAGGTCGTGAGTCTCCACCACCGGACGCCGCCGCGCGTGGAGCCCAAGGGCATCATCGGCTCTCCCTCGCCCAGACTCGAGATCGCCATCGCTCAGCGGCCCGTGGACGAGCCGGCCGTGGACGTGGACGAGCCGGCCCTCGACGCGGCCGAGCCCGAGACGTCGATGGCGGCCATCACCGAGATCGACGCCCCGGCAATGGAGCTCGAGGACCTCGAGGCCGAGACGCTGAGCGAGCCGGAAGGCGCCATGGATCCGGACGACGAGGTCGAGCCCGACGCCGGGCTCGCCACGGTGGCGCCGGACGACGCGCGTGGCGAGCCGGTCGACGAGCGCGATGGACACGACCTGCGCGACATGGCGGAGACCGGGCTCGAGGACATGGCGGAGACCGGGCTCGAGGACGTGGCGGACACCCGGCTCGAGACGGAGCCGCCCGCGGCAGCGGTCGCGGCCGAGGAGCGGGAACCGCTCGTGCTCGAGTCGAGCCTCCCGGCGCCGACGAGGACGCTGGGGCTCGAGGCGGCGGTGAGCGTCGAGCCCGAGCCCGAGCCGGTGGCGACGGAGGCCCAGGCCGAGCCCGAGCCCGTCGCGGCCAAAGGGCCGGCCGAACCCGCGCCGGCGGCCGCCGAGGCGCCGGCCGAGCCCGAGCCCGTCGCGGCCGAGGCGCCGATGGTGGAGCGCGCTCCGGAGATTGCGGCAACGGTGACGCCGGCCTTCGAGCCACGGACCGTCCCCGTGCCGAGCCCGTCCACCAGCGTCTTCGCCCGGCGGGCAACCGAGCCGGGCGCGCCGCCTGACGAGCCGAAGGTGGCCTTCGCGAACGTCGCGAAGGAGCTGCTGACGCCCCCGGCGGCCGTCCCGCCAGCGTCGCCGCCGGAGGAACGCGCGTCCGCCTTCTCGGCCTTTTCCAAGCCCGGCACCCTGAAGCGGCCGCGCACGATCGCCCCGCCGCCGCCCGATCCGCAGCCGATCG
>DASUPA010000526.1:0-2862 GCA_036276335.1 Candidatus Methylomirabilota bacterium
GGCTTCCTGACGACCTTTCGCCTGCTGGGCGCCAAGCCGCTGCCGGTGCTGCGCCGTGAGTAGGGGCTTCGAGCCGCTCGGCCTCGACCACGTCGTGCTGCGGGTCCGCGACCAGGCCGCCTCCGAGCGCTTCTACGTCGATGTGCTGGGCTGCACGGTCGATCACGTGAACACGCGAATCTCCCTGGTGCAGCTCCGCTTCGGCGAGGCCCTCATCGACCTGCTGCCGGCGGAGGGGCCGCCGCCCGCCGAGGGGCGGGGGATGGATCACGTGTGCCTGTCCATCCGCTGCGACGACCTCCAGGCGGTCGCGGCCAGCCTCCGGACCCGCGGGGTCACCCTGGACAGCGACGTGGTGACCCGCCGGGGCGCCTGGGGCGACGGCCCCTCCCTGTACATCCGCGACCCCGACGGCTATCGGCTCGAGCTGAAGCCGCGCGGGTGACCCCCTTTCACACCGGACCCGGTCCGGTGTCCTATTGAGCGTATGGGGTTGGGCCTGTTCGACGACGTCGTGGCCGCGCACCATCCCGAGATCTACCGGTACCTGCGGCGGCTCACGTCGCGTGCCAACGAGGCGGACGACCTGGCGCAGGAGACGTTCCTGCGGGCCTACCGCGCCTGGCAAGGCCTCGGTCCGGACGCGAACGTGCGCGCGTGGCTGTTCGCGATCGCGACCAACCTGGCGCGCAACCACTTCCGCGCCGAGGCGCGGCGGCGCCGCGCCTACGTGGCGGCCGGCGAGCGGCGGGCGGAGGCGGACCCGGCGGGGCCGGAGGAGGAGCACGTGTTCAGGGAGACGCGCGCGCTGGTCGATCGGGTGGTGGCGGAGCTGCCGCTGAAGCAGCGGCTCGCCTTCACCCTGCGCAAGATCCACGACCTCGACTACGAGGCGATCGGGGAGAGCCTGGAGTGCTCGCCCGAGAGCGCCCGCGCGCACGTCTTCCAGGCGCTGAAGAAGATACGGGTGTGCCTCAACGGCCATGAACTTCCCGCGCTGGAGCCGATGCGATGACGCCCAAGCACCCGTTCTGCCGCGCCATCGAGCCCGATCTCGTCGCCACCGCGACCGGCGAGGCCGGCACCGCCGCCGCCCGCCGCGTGGAGGATCACGCGCAGAGCTGCGCGCCGTGCCGCGACGAGCTGGGACGCTATCGTGCCATCGACGCCGTGGCGCGCGGCCTCCGGCACGACACGCCGCCCGCCGCCGACGAGGCGGCGTCGCGCGTGGCGCTCCAGGCGCGCCTGGCAGACCTCCGGAGCCGGGTGCTGACCTACGGCATCGTGCCCTCGCCAATGGGCAACATTCTCGTGGCGCGCTCCGAGCAGGGCGTCTCGCTCGTCGAGTACCTCGGGGAGGCGACCACGCTGGCCGCCTCGCGGCTGCGCGAGCTGGCCGACGTCGAGACCGTGGAGAGCTCGGCGGAGATCGCGCGGCTGCGCGACGAGCTGCTCGACTTCCTCGCCGGCCGGCGGCGCGAGCTGGGCTGGCGGCTCGATCTCCGCCTGGCCGGCAGCGACTTCAGCCGCGCCGTGCTGCAGACGGCGGCCCGCATTCCGTACGGCGCCGTGACCTCCTACTCGGCGATCGCGCGGCGCCTCGGCAGGCCGGAGGCGGTGCGCGCGGTGGCGCAGGCGCTGCGGCGCAACCCGCTGCCGATCGTCGTGCCGTGCCATCGCGTGGTCGGGTCCTCCGGCATGCTCACCGGCTACGCGGGCGACAAGCTCGGCCTCAAGCGCCAGCTGCTCGACGTCGAGGGCGTGCCGACCCGGCCGGCCGCGCGGGATTTCCGGGTCAGGCGCGAGACGATGTACGTGCGCGCCGGCGAGGACCGCGCCTACTGCCTGCCGACGTGCGGCGACCTGCCGTCCCACAGCCTGGCCGATCTCACGCTGATCGCCTCGCGCGAGAGCGTGGAGGCGCTCGGGCTCGAGCCCTGCAGCGACTGCCGGCCGGACCTCCACCCGATCGCGAGCTGACGTTTCACGCGCCCGGCCGCCCGGTGTCATACCGGGCGGAGGTGCGACATGCCCAAGCGAATCCTCGTTCCGCTGGACGACGCCGCGCGCGCCGACGCCGTGCTGCCGCTGGTCGGTGACCTCGCGCGCGCCGCCGGCGCCACCGTCCGCCTGCTGCACGTCACCCGGTACTATCCGACGCGATACTCGACCGACAACCGCGTGCTCTACTACGCGCACCAGCAGGAGGAGCGCGAGGCCGCCGACGCGGCGACCTGGCTCCGGGGGCTCGATCCGCTGCTCGACGGCGTGGCCGTGGAGCACCGCGTGCGCATCGGCGACCCCGCCGAGGAGATCCTCCGCGAGGCGGAGGCGTTCGAGGCGGACGCGATCGTGCTGCGCGCGGGGCGGCCGCGCTGGTGGCGCCGCGCGCTCGGACGCATCGCCGGACGCGTGCGCGCCCGGGCCGGGACGCCGGTGCTGCTGCTCAGCGAGGCCGTGTGATGACCGCCCTCGGCGTCCTCGTCGTGCTCGCCATTCCCGTGGTCGCGCTGGTCGCGCTCCTCCGGCTCGCCGGCGCACTGGAGCGCCGGCGGGCCGCCGTCGTGGCGCGTCAGATCGCGGTGACCGACGCCATCCACGCCGAGCTCGGCGCGGTCGTGGCCCCGCTGGTGCGGCGCGGCCGCGGCGGGCGCTTCGTCGTCGTGCTCGCGGTGCCGCCCGCGCCGCCCCACCTCGCGCGCATGGTCCAGATCGCGCAGACCACGCTGGGCCCGGCCACGGACATCGTGCTGACGGCGTCGGAGCCTCAGAACAGGCTGCGCACCGCCGCCACGATGTCGGCCTGGCCCGGGATCGTCGCGCGCTCGAGCGCGTCGTTGTAGGGCATCGGCACCGCGCGCG
>DASUPA010000527.1:0-5654 GCA_036276335.1 Candidatus Methylomirabilota bacterium
AGCATCAGCCGCGCGAGGGCGTGCATGCGCACGACCTCGACGCCGGTCGCGCCCGCGCGCACGCCGGGGACCAGGTGCTTCTGGTACATCGGCGCCTCGGAGTGGATGAGCGACAGCGGGACGAACTCCGTGAAGCCGCCGGTGTCCTTCTGGATGGCGCGCAGCAGCGCCATGTGGCGGACCCAGTGCTCGGGCGTCTCCACGTGGCCGTACATGATGGTCGAGGTGGTCCGGATGCCGAGCGCGTGCGCCGTCGTGATCACCTCCACCCACTGGTCGACGGTGATCCGGCCGCGGGCGATGAGGTCGCGGACGTCCTGGTCGAGGATCTCGGCCGAGGTGCCGGGCAGCGTGCCGAGGCCGGCGTCCTTGAGCTCCGCCAGGTACTCCTTGATGGGCAGCCCCGAGCGCACGCTGCCGTAGAGGACCTCCTCCGGCGAGAAGGCGTGGATGTGCAGGTCCGGCAGCGCCGCCTTGATGGCCCGCGTCAGATCGATGTAGAACCGGCCGTCCAGCTTGGGGGGCAATCCCGCCTGGATGCACACCTCGGTCGCGCCCAGCTCGGCCGCCTCGCGCGCGCGCCGGACGACCTCGTCCACGGGCAGGAGGTAGCCCTCCTCCTCCCGGTGGTCGCGGCTGAACGCGCAGAAGCCGCAGTGCTTGATGCAGACGTTGGTGAAGTTGATGTTGCGGTTCACCACGAAGGTGACGACGTCGCCGACCTGCCGCCGGCGCAGCTCGTCGGCGGCGAGGGTCATGGCCGCGAGGTCGCGGCCGGTGGCGTGCGCGAGGACGCCGGCGTCGGCGACCGAGACCTCGGCGCCGGCGAGGGCGGAGTCGAGCACGCGACGGATGTCGCGCGAGGTGCCGTCGAGGGCCGCGCGGAGGTTACCAGCGTCGCCAGTGCTCATGGGTGTCCTTGACGAGGCCGTCGTCGTCCACGAGGGAGGCCACGCGGGCGCGGAGCGTCTCGTCGACGAACTCCGGGCGGGTGGCGTACTCGGGGTAGACGGCGAGGCGCTCTCGAAAGGTGAAGCCCGCCGCCTCGGTCGCCGCGCGCAGCGCGCCGAGACCGGGCCACGGTCGTTCGGGATTGATGTGGTCGAGGGTCAGGGGCGAGACGCCGCCCCAGTCGTTGAGCCCGGCGGCGAGCAGCCGCGCGTAGGCGCCGGGCGTCAGGTTCGGCGGCGCCTGGAGGTTGACGTCGGGACCGAGGAGGAGGCGCGCCACCGCGAGCGTGCGGAGCAGGTCCTCGAGCGTCGGCTCCGGCGCGTCCCGCATCGGGATGCGCGGCTTGGCGCGGAAGTTCTGCACGATCACCTCCTGCACGTGCCCGTAGCGCTCGTGCAGCTCCCGGATGGCCAGCAGCGCGTCCACGCGCTCCCGCGGCGTCTCGCCGATGCCGATCAGGATGCCGGTGGTGAAGGGGATGGCGAGCTTGCCGGCGAGCTCGATCGTGCGCAGTCGCCGCGCCGGGACCTTGTCCGGCGCGTCGTCGTGCGCGCCGCCGGGCGCCAGCAGGCGCTCGGACACCGTCTCGAGCATCAGGCCCATGCTCACGCTGACCTCGCGCAAGGCGGCGAGGTCGCGCTCGCCCATGACGCCGGGATTCACGTGCGGCAGGAGCGGTGACTCCGCGAGCGTGGTCGCGCACACCTCGCGCAGGTAGGACAGCGTCGTGCGATGCCCGCGCGCGCGGAGGAACTCGCGATGCGCCGCGAAGCGCGCCTCCGGCCGGTCGCCGAGCGAGAAGAGCGCCTCCTTGGCGCCGAGCCGGCCGCCCGCCTGCGCGAGGGCGACGACCTCCTCCGGTGTCATCGTGTGCGCGCCCGGCTCTCCGGGGTCGCGCCGGAAGGTGCAGTAGCGGCAGTAGTCGCGGCAGAGCGTGGTGAGCGGCACGAACACCTTGGCCGAGAACGTCACCGTCCGCCCGCGTCCCCGGTCGCGCAGCGCGCCCGCCCGCGCGAGCAGGTCTCCCAGCGCGTCGGCCGGCCCCTCGATGAGCCGGTACGCCTCGTCGCGCGTCAGTGTCATCGCGCCCGCCGGCGGGCCGCCGGCCGCGCCGCGCGCGCGAGCCGCGGCCTCACGTCGTCCATGAAGCGCTCCATGTTCTGCAGCACGGACCGGAGATCGGGATGGGCGGCGTCGAACACGACGTGCGTCACGCCGACCGCCGCGTAGGCCTGGATGTCGGCGAGCACCTCGGCCGCCGTGCCCTGGAACATCGGGCGGTCGCCGCCGGGCGCCTTGGCCGTCTTCGCGCGGACCTCCATCGGCACGCGCAGCGTGAGCGCCACCGCCTTCGGGTCGCGGCCCGCGCGCTGGGCCCACGCCCGCACCTCCTTGGCGCGGGTCGCGTACTCGTCGGGGAGCAGCAGCCCCGGCGGCCGCAGCGCGATGGGATGCCAGGCGTCGCCGAGCACGCCCGCGCGCTTCACGGCGGCGTCCGTGTGGCCGCCGATCCAGATCGGAATGCCGCCGCGCTGGGCGGGCTTGGGCAGCGCATGGACGTCCTCGAGGCGGTAGTGCGCGCCCTCGAACCGCACGGGATCGGTCGTCCACGCCGCGCGCATCAGGCGCAGGTACTCGTCGGTGACGGCGCCGCGCGCCTCGAAGGGAGGCGCCGCGAGCGCCTCGAACTCCTCGCGGAGCCAGCCGACGCCGGCCCCGAGGATGACGCGGCCGTTCGAGAGCCGGTCGATGGTGGCCAGCGTCTTGGCGGTGACGACGGGATTGCGATACGGGATCACCAGCACGCTGGTGCCGATGCGGATCTTCCGCGTCACGTGTGCCAGCCAGGCGAGCACGGCGAGCGGCTCGAGATAGTCCTGGGCGGCGCCGCCGGGCAGGTGGCCCGTGCTCGAGTAGGGATAGACCGAGCGCGCCATCGACGCCGGCAGCACGACGTGGTCGGTGACGAAGAGCGCGTGGTAGCCCAGCCGGTCCGCGCTGGTGGCGAGCTTGAGGATGGAATCCGGCGTCGCGAGCGGCCCACGGCCGGGAAGAGACAGACCGAACTCCATGGCGGCGCTCATCCTATGCCACGCCCCAGGCCTTTGCAATCGCGGCTCCCGCGCCTGGTGTGCAATCATGGACGCCATGCACGGCTGGGACGTCGCCGTGATCGGCGCCGGACACGCGGGCTGCGAGGCGGCGCTCGCGGCCGCGCGCATGGGCTGCCGGACGCTGCTGCTGACGATGAACCTCGACGGCATCGGGCAGATGTCGTGCAATCCCGCCATCGGCGGCACCGCGAAGGGCCACCTCGTGCGCGAGATCGACGCGCTCGGGGGCGAGATGGGGCGCGCCGCTGATCGCGCGGCCATCCAGCTGAAGACACTCAACGCCTCGCGCGGTCCGGCCGTGCGCGCGACGCGGGCGCAGTGCGACCGCGCCCGCTACCGCGCGGCCATGAAGCAGACGGTCGAGAGCGAGCCTGGCCTGGACGTCCGGCAGGCGCACGCGAGCCGCCTCGTGCTCGAGGACGGGCGCGTCGCCGGTGTCGAGGCGCAGGACGGCTCGTGCTATCCGGCGCGCGCGGTGGTGGTCACCGCCGGCACGTTCCTGCGCGGGCTCGTCCACGTCGGCCTCCAGCGGCAGAGCGCCGGGCGCGCCGGGGAGTTCGCGGCGGTCGACCTCTCCGACGCCCTCCGCGGTCTCGGCCTGCGGCTGGGGCGGCTGAAGACGGGCACGTCGCCGCGCCTGCGCCGCGGCTCCATCGACTGGGACCGGCTCGAGCCGACATGGGGCGACCAGGCGCCGTGGCCGTTCCACTGGGCGACCACGCGCCTGCCGCTCCCCCAGGTGGCCTGCCACGTGACGTGGACGACGCCGGCCACGCACGCCGTCATCCGCGACAATCTCGATCGCTCGCCGCTCTACTCCGGCGTCATCGACGCCACCGGGGTCAGATACTGCCCGTCGATCGAGGACAAGGTGGTGCGCTTCGCGGAGCGGGAGCGCCACCAGGTGATCCTCGAGCCCGACGGCCTCGACACCGAGGAGGTCTACGCCAACGGCATCTCGACCTCGCTGCCGCTCGACGCGCAGGAGCGGCTCGTGCACAGCATCCCGGGCCTCGAGCGCGCGGAGATCATGCGGCCCGGCTATGCGATCGAGTACGACTTCGTGCATCCGACGCAGCTGGCCGCGACCCTCGAGTGCCGCGACGTCCCCGGCCTGTGGCTGGCGGGGCAGGTGAACGGCACCACCGGCTACGAGGAGGCGGCCGCGCTCGGGCTGTGGGCGGGCATCAACGCCGCGTGCGCGGTGCAGGGGCGGGCGCCGTTCCTGCCCGACCGCTCCGAGTGCTACATGGCGGTGCTCGTGGACGACCTCGTCACGCGCGGCACGCTGGAGCCGTACCGGATGTTCACCTCGCGCGCCGAGTATCGCCTGCTGCTGCGCGAGGACAACGCCGACGTCCGCCTCGTGGGCCACGGGCTCCGGCTGGGCCTGGTGGACGCGCCGCGCGTCGCCGCCGTGCAGGCGCGCCAGCGGGCGTGCGAGGCCGCGCTGGCCCGGCTGGCCCGGGCGCGCGACGGCGGCGTGCCGCTGCTGCAGAAGCTCCGCCGCCCGGAGAGCACGTACGCCGACGTCGCGGCGCGCGACCCCGAGCCGATCACCGACGCCCGCCTCGCGCGCGACGTGGAGGTTGCCGCGCGCTATGACGGCTACGTGCGGCGGATGCTGGACGAGGTCGCGCGCTTCAGGGCGCAGGAGGGCCGGCTCATCCCCGACGCGCTCGACTACGCCACGGTGCCCGGGCTCTCGACGGAGATGCGCGAGCGGCTCGCCGCCGTGCGGCCGCGCTCGCTGGGGCAGGCCTCCCGCGTCCCCGGCGTCACGCCGGCCGCGCTGTCCATCCTCGCCGTGTGGTGCCACCGCCTGGCACCGGCGACGGCCGCCGTCGAGTGAGCCGCGCGCCCGCCCCGGGCGGCGGCCGCGCCTGGCTGATGTGGGCGCTGCCGGCTGCGCTGTTCCTCATCGCGTTCTTCCACCGCGCCGCGCCCGGGGTCATCGCCCACGAGCTGATGGAGGCGTTCGGCGCGAGCGGCGCGATGCTGGGTCTGCTGTCGGCCACCTATTTCTACTCGTACGCGGGCTTCATGGTCCCCGCCGGGCTCCTCATCGACGCGCTCGGCGTGCGCGTCGTCGTCGCCGTCGGCGGGACGATCATGGGCGGCGGCACGGTCGCGATGGGCGTCGCGGCGGGCACGCCCCTGCTCTTCGCCGGCCGCTTCCTGGTCGGTCTCGGCGCCGCCGTGACCTTCATCGGCGCGCTGAAGATCGCCGCCGCATGGTTTCCCCCCGGGCGCTTCGGCCTCCTCTCCGCGATCACGGCCACCGTCGGCGTCGTCGGCGGCCTCGTCGCCACCGCGCCGCTCGCCGCCCTCGTGGCGTGGGCGGGGTGGCGGGGCGCCTTCTGGGTGGTGGGTGGCGCCACGCTCGCCTGCGCGGCGCTCTGCCTGGCGATCGTGCGCGACGCGCCCGGGGCCGCGCCAGGCGGCGCGCCGTCGTCGCTCGGCGCCGTCCTGCGCGGCATGCGGCGGGTGCTGGCCAACAGGCACACCTGGCCCCCGTTCCTCGCGTTCTTCTGCCTGTACGCCGCCGTCGGGAACCTCTTTCTCTGGGTGGTGCCCTACCTGCGCGAC
>DASUPA010000528.1:0-7183 GCA_036276335.1 Candidatus Methylomirabilota bacterium
GGCGGCGACGTGGCGGGCGCGGGCCGATCGCACCGACGGCGTCCAGCGGGTGGCGCTCGAGACGGCGGTGGGAGACGCGAGCCCCGACTTCTTCTACGTGCGCAATCCGAGGCCCGGCGTCTACACCTTCGTGCTGACGTATCCGCCCGGGGCGCCGGAAGCCGTCCAGCCGGCGCTCTACGTCCCGACCGCCGACCGCCGGCTGAAGGCGCTGCGGCCCGTCGCGCTGAACGGATCGGGGCGCGTCGTGCTCGCGCGGGTGCTGATGCCGCACGGGGTGCTCTGGGAGGACGACGACTGGTTCACGGGCCGGAGCGCGAATGGCGACGTCGTGACCAAGTTCCGCTTCCCCGACGCCATCACCTGGACGGAGCGGACCGGCAGCCCCGCACGATGATGCTGCCCCAGACCGCGGCCCTGCTGGCCGGCCAGAACGGCGATGGAGGCTGGCCCACGTACGGGGACCGGGTCAGCAACACCGAGGCGACCTCGCTGGCAACGCTCGCGCTGGCGCGCCTGGAGGGCGGCGCCGAGCGCGCGGCCGCCGCCCGCGGCGTGCACTGGCTGCTCGCCTGCCAGAACGCCGACGGGAGCTGGCCGCTGAACCGCCGGATGGCGGCCGGCTCGTGGACGACCGCCCTCGCGACGCTGACGCTCGCGTCGCTCGAGCGTGATCGCGCGAAGGCGCTGCGCGGGGCGCGATGGCTGCTCCGCCAGCGGCCTCGCACGCCCGGTGTCGTGGCGTCGCTGGCGCGCCGGCTCGCGCCCTACGCTCCGGCCGTGACGCTCGATCCGCACCTCAAGGGATGGGCGTGGACCGCCGCCGCGTCGGGGTTCGTGGAGCCGACCGCGTACGCCGTCCTGGCGCTGAAGAAGCTGCGTGAGCATCTGCCAGGCACCCACGTCGCCGAGCGCATCGACGAGGCGGAGCGGATGATCGACGACCGCACCTGCCGCGAGGGCGGCTGGAACTACGGCAACTCCACGGTGCTCGGCGCCGACCTCTGGCCCTACGCCGACGTCACGGCTCTCACGCTGCTCGCGCTCGCCGACCGCCGCGGGCGCCCGGAGAACCGGCGCGGCGTGGCCGCCCTCCGCCGGATGCTGGAGCACGTCGACTCCGGGCTCACGCTGGCGTGGGCCGCGCTCTGCCTCTCCGCCCACGACGAGGACGCCACGCCGCTGCTCACGCGCCTCTGCCGCGCCTGGGAGCGCACCAGGTTCCTGGGGGACACCCGCTCCATCGCGCTCGCGCTGCTCGCCATGTCCGACGGCGCGCGCTGGATCGCCCCGTGAGCCGTCCGCTGGCGCGGCGCGCGTTCCTGGGCGGCGCGCTCGCGACGACCGCGGCCGCCGGGTGCGCGCGGCCGCGCCGCTGGGAGCGGACGGCGGTCCGGCAGACCGAGCGCGCGCGCGTCGCCATCCTCCAGGCCGCCGGCTACGACGACCGTCTCGTCGAGGTGGTTCGCCGCGGCGTGCGGCTGTTCGCCCTCGGCGTGGCGGGCAAGAGAGTCGTGCTCAAGCCGAACTTCGTGGAGTTCGATCCCGGCGGCGTCGTCAACACCCATCCGGCGCTCGTGGCAGCGGCGATCGAAGCGTTCCGGCGCGAGGGGGCGCGGCAGGTCGTCGTGGCGGAAGGCCCCGGCCATCACCGCGACACCGAGCACCTGCTCACCGCGTCGGGCCTCTACCCGGTCCTGCGCGCGACCCGCACGCGCTACGCCGATCTCAACACCGACGACGCGCGCCCGGTCCCCGTCGCCAGCCACTACACGGGGCTGGACCATCTCTATCTCCCCGAGACGATCCTGAGCGCGGACCTGCTCGTCTCGATGCCCAAGCTCAAGACGCACCACTGGGCGGGCGTGACGCTCTCGATGAAGAACATGTTCGGCTGCATTCCGGGCTCGATCTACGGCTTCCCCAAGAACGTGCTCCACTGGGCGGGCATTCCGGAGAGCATCGTCGACATCAACAGCACCCTGCCCGTGCGCCGCTTCGCCATCGTGGACGGCATCGTGGGCATGGAGGGCAACGGGCCGATCCAGGGGGAGGCCCGGCGGTGCGGCGTCGTCGTCTTCGGCGAGGACCCCGTGGCCGTCGACGCAACGGCGGCCCGGCTCATGACGATCGATCCGCGGCAGGTCGGATACCTGGCCGAGGCGGGCCGGTTTCTCGGTCACCTGGCCGAGGAGCGCATCGACCAGATCGGCGAGCCGCTCGACGGGCTCCGGCAGGACTTCAGGGTGCTCCCGTCCTTCGCGGGCCTGAAGCGCTTCGCGTGACACGGGGGCGACGGCTCCTCGCGCTGGCGGCGCTGCTGCTCCTCTGCAGCGGCGCGGGCTGGGTGCAGCTGAACGAGGCGGGCAAGGCCGCCTACGCGCGCGGCGACCTCGTGGAGGCCGAGCGCCTCTTCCGCGAGGCCATCGCGGCCGCGCCGGACGAGCCGATGCCGCACTACCACCGGGGCGTCGCCCTCGCCCGGCTGCACCGCTGGGGCGAGGCGGCCGCGGCCTACGAGCGCGCGCTCCGGCTGGATCCGCCGGCGAGCGTCGCGGCCGCCGCGCGCGAGGGCCTGCGCGCTCTTCAGCCCATGACGCGCCCGCGAGCGCTGTCCTCGCGCGACGAGGGGCTACCGCCGCCCGTCCGCGTCAGCCCGCGGCCGCCGCGCGCGGAGCTGCCGGCGGGGAGCGTCCGGCTGCGCCGCGTCTGGGGGAACTGGTTCGTCGACGTCGTGATCAACGACATGCAGCAGGCGACGTTCCTGGTCGACACGGGCGCGACCGCGTGCGCGATCACCCCGGCGCTCGCGGAGGCCGTCGGCCTCCAGCCCGACGCGGACCGGGCGCCGGTCCTCGTGCGGGGCGTGGCCGGCTCGACCTACGGGCACGTGGTGACGATTCCCACCGTCCGCGTGGGCGACGTGGAGGCGGAGAACGTGCGCGCGATCATCATGCCGCTCGAGGGCATGCAGGGCATCCTCGGGAACACGTTCCTCGCCCGCTACGCGACGACGGTGGACCCCACGCGCGGGATCCTGACCCTCAAGCCCCGGTGACTCAGCGCGGGGCCGGCCGGTACTCCTTCAGGCGCTCCTCGAACGTGACGTCGCCCCGGCGGCCGACCCAGCGCACGTACCAGCGGACGTCGGCGGCGTACCAGTACTCGTCCGAGTCCCGTCCGTCGCTCTGCCGGGCGACCCTCATGGCCTGAAACCGCCCGGCGGGCACGTCGACCGTCTCCATCCCGGCGGCGGTGAATCGGTCGTTGAAGCGGCTGGTCCCGTTGCGGTCCTCGAACGTCCCGCGGTGCTCCCACCGCTGGGAGGCGGTGAGCGGCCACATGAACCACGGCTGGGCCGGGACCATGCGCGCCTCGACGCGCCCTTCCCGGATCGCGGCCGCCCAGTGGAGCGCCGCCGTGTAGTAGTGATCCACGTCGTCCAGGCGGACGACGTGGTACGGGACGTTGTTGACGGTCCGGGTCTCGAGCACCTCGAGCGTCTTCGTGCCGATCCGGTCCCCGCTCGTCCAGTCGTAGACCCAGGTGTCGCGCGGCCGCCACTCGGGCGCGGGCAGGCTCACCGCCGCCGGGGCCGGCGGCGCGGTCGGCGCCGCGGCACTGCAGGCGGTCAGCGCCAGCACGATGCCGGCCAGGCGAAGAACCACGGGCGTGATACGGAGTGTCACAAGTACGGTGATTCTAGCAACCGCCACGCGAGACCCGAAGTTTCGGTGCGTGGCATTCCTTTCGCTACACTGAGCATCCGCTCATGGAGGGGGGTCAGGAATGCTGCTTCCGGGCATCGTCGCCGGCACGCTGATGGTCACGGCGTGCGCGGTCATGTCGATCGACACGCCGATCGGCAAGAGCGCCCTGTACGCGCTGTACCGGTGGCAGCGGCACCGGCGCGCCCGGCGGCGCCGTGGAGCGACCACCGGCGCCGATCGTCCACCTGCCCTCAAGGGCTGAGCGTCCGGTTCTCCGTCGCACGCCACGGCACGGGGATCCCGTCCGTCCAGCCGTCGGGTCGGATGCCGAAGGCCTCGATGAAGCGCTGCCAGCCGGACGCCACGGACAGCGCCGCCCCCAGCGCCAGGATCTGCCCGTCGTCAAAGTGCCGGCGGAGCTCGGTGTAGAAGGCGGCGTCGACGGTGGGATCGGCGGCGGTCAGCCGGTCGGCGAGGCGCAGCGCCGCAACCGTGGCCGGCGGCAGCGCGGGGGCGCCGTCGAGGCCTCCGAGCGCGGCCTGGACGTCAGCCTCCGTCAGCCCGTCGCGCATCAACGATGCGCTGCGCGCGAGGCTTCAGTGGACGCAGGCGTTGCGCGCGGCCAGCCGGATGCGGCACAGCTCGACGAGCTTCGGGTCCAGCCGCGCGCGCTCGGTGTAGATCAGCGAGACCCAGCCGAGGAACAGCTCCAGCACCGCCGGCTCGCGCGCCAGCGTCAGGAAGAGGTTGTCGTCCCGGTACGCCTTCTCGAACCAGACGTCCAGCCGCCGGCGCAGCTCGGGCGACAGGGTCGCCGGATCCGCCTTCGGGAGACGGCCGTGGGTGTTCACCGGCCGCCCTGCACGACGTGGTTCGATAGCGTGCCGATGCGCGGCACCGTGATCGAGACGCGATCGTCGGGCGCCAGCGAGAAGCCCGCCTCGGGCACGAGCCCGGTCCCCGTCAGGAGGTAGGCGCCCGACGGAAAGACGTTGTCGCGCACGAGCCAGTCGGCCAGGTCGGCGAACGACCGGCGCATGGAGGCGGTCGAGATCTTGCCCTCCCAGGCGACGGCGCCGCGGCGCTGGATCGTGATGGCGATGTCGAACACGGGCGCCGCGGTCTCGTCGGTGAGCCAGACCACCGGTCCCAGCGCGCACGACTCGCGGTAGATCTTGGCCTGCGGCAGGTAGAGCGGGTTCTCCCCCTCGATGTCGCGCGAGCTCACGTCGTTGCCGACGGTGTAGCCGGCGATCTCGCCGTGCGCGGAGACGAGCACGGCGATCTCGGGCTCCGGGACGTTCCAGGAGGCGTCGCGCCGGATACGGATGGGCCCGTGGTGGCCGCTCACCCGGGAGGCGGCCCACTTGAAGAACAGCTCGGGGCGCTCGGCCGTGTACACCTTGTCGTAGAACGTCTCGGCGCCCGCCGTCTCCTCCATGCGCGCCACGCGGCTCCGCTCGTACGTGACGCCGGCCGCCCAGACCTCCTGGAGGTCGAGCGGCGGCAAGAGGTGCGGCGCGGCGCCGCCCGCGGGCGTCGCCAGCACGTCGGCGGTGGCGAGGCTCGGCGCGCCGCGACGCCGCTCGAGCAGCGCCCGGGCGGGACGCGGCAGCTGGAGCAGCGACGCGAGGAACGCGCCGTTGGTGCCGGCGTCGGACGCCACGATCTCGATCCGGTCGTCGGCGACGACGCCCCATGCCGGGCCGGCGGCCGGCAGCGCGACGCGGGCGAGGAGCACGCTGGCCATGCCCTCGCTCAGAGGTTGTACAGGCGGGCGCAGTTGTCCCAGAGGATCTTGCCCTTCGTCTTGGGATCGACGCCCTCGAGCGCGATGAACTCCTCGATGGCGACCGGGAAGAGCCCGTCCGAGTGCGGGTAGTCGGTGGAGACGACGATGTTGTCGTCGCCGACCGCCTCGACGACCTGTCGCAGCACCTTCTCGTCGGCGTCGGTGGCCACGTAGCACTGGCGGAAGAAGTACTGGCTCGGCAGCTGCGAGATCTGCACGTCCGAGCCGGGGCCGAACTTCTCCCACTGCTCGTCGAGCCGCCAGAGCCACCACGGCAGCCAGCCGCACGTCCCCTCGAGGAAGGCACAGCGCAGCCGCGGGTGCCGCTCGAGCACGCCGCCCGCGGCCAGGCTCGCGAAGGCCAGCATCAGCTCCATCGGGTTGCGCCCGGCCACCCCGATCACGCGCCCGTTCGGCTGGTCGAGGTAGCGCCTCGCGATGTCGTCGCGGAGCGACGACTGCCCGGTCGGGTGGAAGCCGACCGGCACCCCGAGCTCCTCGACGGCGGCCCAGAGCGGCTCGAACGCGGGATCGTGGATGTGCCGGCCCGCGATCGGGTTGGGGTTGCCGATGACGGCGACGGCGCCCAGCTCGCGCACGGCGCGCCGCGCCTCGACGACCGCCAGCCCCGGGTCGTGGAAGGCCAGCTGCGCGGCGAACTTCAGGCGGTCGGGCGCGAAGTCGCAGAAGTCGCGCGTCCAGTTGTTGTGCGCGCGCGCCAGCGCGGCGGCCAGCCCCGGGTCGAGGTCGTCGTGCATGAGCACCTGGCGGCCGCGGGTGCCGTAGAGGACGGCGACGTCGATGCCCTCGATGTCCATCGCCGCCACGTGGGACTCGGCGTCGTACCCGCGCGCGAAGGCGACCTCGTAGTGCGGGTGGCGCGCGAAGGCCCGGCGATGGAGGTCCTTGCCGGCGGCGGCCGTGCGCGGGCGCTTGGACATCTCGGCGAGCTCGAGGTCGCCGATGCGGATCACCGGCTGGTTCGGCGCGTTGTCCGCGCCGCGGACGAACGTGGGCGCGAAACGGCGGTACGGCTCGTCCAGGTAGCGGGCCCACAGGCCGTCGGGCTCCATGGTGTGGAGATCGCTGTCCATGACCCGGAATCCCTGCTTCATGGCTCGTCCTCCGTCGGGGTGACCGCGAGAGTACCACGGTCGCGCCGCGTCGCTCCCCGGGCGCTGCGCGGCCGCAGCCGGCGGCGCGCGTCAGAAGGAAGCCGACGAGGCTACGGGAAGCACAGGCCGGCGCCGCCGGGCGGCAGCGGCCGGAGGGACGTCCGCTGCAGCGCGGCGAGAAGCGGTGATCCCCCGCGGACGAAAAGCCCGCTTCCTGCGTCCTCGTGCGCCAGCACCCAGTCGCGCGTCAGCTTCATCAGGTTGAAGACCGGAAAGTCCTTGCTGACCAGCGCCATGTCGGTCTCGGGTCGGCGCAGGAGCGTGTCCCACTCGCCGACGCCGTGCCGGAAACGCAGGTTCTCCGCGTACACGACGGGCGAGTACGCCGTCTCTCGCCGGCCATCCAGCGAGATCTTGATCGCTGGCTGGAGATGCCAGATCGCGTAGAGTCCCCAGTCGAAGTGAAGGGCAAGGTTCCCCGACACGCCGCTGTCCTTCAGCAGCGCCATCGCGTGCACGGGATAGAACGCTCGCGTCGCCGGCTCGATCCTGATGCAGGACATCTG
>DASUPA010000529.1:0-5865 GCA_036276335.1 Candidatus Methylomirabilota bacterium
GGGTACGGGGTGAGCTTGCCCGGTGCATCCTCGCCCTCCATCTCGGTCAGCACAGCCGGCTCGACCTGCAGGTTCCAGGCGAAGTCGTACTCGCCCGTCTGGATGACCGCGCGCGCGGCCGAGACGGCGTCACCGCCGCCCTTCATCTCGAACTGATCGAAGAAGGGCGCGTTCGGGGCGTGATAGCTGGGATTCAGCGTGGCGCGTACCTGGTCACCCGGCTTGAAGTCGACGAAGCGGTAGGGCCCGGTGCCGACCGGTTTCAGGTTGGTCGGCGCCTCCCGCGACTTGCCGCCCTTGTACGCCTCGAACAAATGCTTGGGGATGATCTGTCCGGTCGCCGCGCCGCAGAAGGCCTCGGCCCAGAACGGCTTCGGCTCCTTGAAGACCACCTTGACGGTGTGGGAATCGATCTTCTCGACCCGCGCGATGTCCTGGTAGTTGCCGATGGTCGTCGCGGCGGTCGCCGGGTCGGCCGCGTACTCCCAATTGAAGACGACGTCGTCCGCCGTGAACGCCTTGCCGTCGTGCCACTGCACGTTCTTCTTGAGCCGCCAGGTCACCGACTTGCCGTCCTTGCTGAGCCCGCCGTTCTGCATCGTCGGCACCTCGGCCGCCAGGATGGGCACGATGTTGCCGTCGGGATCGAAGGCGCCCAGCGGCTCGTAGAAGATCCGCGAGCCGTCCTGGTCCTTGGTGCCGACGGCGAAGTGCGGATTGAGAAGTGTGGGCGACTGCCACCACAGCACCTTCAGCATGCCGCCGCCGCCCCGCTTCGTCGGCCCGGCCATGGGCTTCGGCTGCGCCTGGGCGATGCCGGCGGAGGCGAGCATCTGCGCCGCCAGCGGTGCGGTCAGCCCGAGCCCGACCATCGTCTGCACGAATGCGCGCCGCGAGAGGCGCCCGGCCTTGACCTCGTTGAGCAACCCGCGAAGTGCCTCGTCCATTTTCAATTCTCCTTCGTCGAATTGAATGTTGGGGGCCCCGACATGGCCCCCAAACCCCCCGGCGTTCGTCGCGCCCCGGCGGAGCCGGGGCGCTCCTTTACTCCCGCTCCTCTATGTGTTCCGCTCCCCTGTTTGCTGCTCCTGCTCCTCGGCCGCCTCGAGCATTCGGACGGCGACGTCGATCGCTTCGATCATGCTCTCGGGATTCGCGATGCCTTTCCAGGCGCGGTCGAAGGCCGTGCCGTGGTCCACCGAGACCCTCAGGAAGGGCAGCCCGACGGTGACGTTGACGCCGGACAGGCCCGTCCATTGTTTCGAGGCCTCGTCGTAGCGGAAGCCGAGCGTCTTCACGGGAATGTGCCCCTGGTCGTGATACATCGCGACGACGATATCAAATTCACCACCGCGGGCACGGGAGAACAGGGTGTCGGCGGGCAGGGGGCCGACCACCGTCATGCCCTCGGACCGCGCGGCCTCGATGGCGGGCACGATGCTCGTCTTCTCCTCGTCGCCGAACAGCCCGTCCTCGCCGGCGTGCGGATTGAGCCCGGCCACGGCGATGCGCGCCTCGGGGCGGCCCAGGCCGGCCATGGTTCGCTGCGCGAGCCGGATCGTCTCGAGCACGCGCTCGCGCGTCACGAGGTCCGGCACCTGCCGGAGCGCCACGTGGGTGGTGACGTGGATCACGCGCAGGTCGTGGCCCATGAGGAGCATCGCGAAGTCGCGCGTGTCCGAGAGCCGGGCCAGGATCTCCGTGTGGCCGGAGTGCGGCACGCCCGCCGCGGCGAGGGCCTCCTTGTTGACCGGCGCGGTCACGATGCCATGGATCTCACCCGCGCGCGCCAGCGTGACCGCCCGCTCGATGTACTCGTACGCGGCCCGGCCCGCGGCGGCGCTGACGGCCGCCCGGAGCAGCGAGCCCATGTCGACGTTGCCGAGGTCCAGCACCTCCAGCGTGCCGTCCGCCCAACGGCAGTCGCCGACCCGGCTGACCGCGTGCAGGGTCAGTGGCGATCCCACGAGCGCGAGCGCCTCGCCCATCGTCGAGGCGGCACCGATAACGACCGGCCGGCAGTCGCGGCGCACCGCTGGCTCGGCGGCGGCACGCGCGATGATCTCCGGCCCGACACCCGCGGGATCGCCCATCGTCACGCCCAGGATCGGTCGTCTCACGACACCGCCTCGCGGGCCAGGGAGACGAACAGCTCCGGCGGGCCGAAGCCGCCGGCCTTGGTGACCAGCGGCAGCGCGGCGCGGCCGGGCAGGCGCAGGCGCCCCATCGCCAGGCCCGGCCGCGGCGCGCCGTCGAGGTCCAGGCGCTCGGCGCCGAGGGCGCGGTAGAGCGCGACGGCCGTCTCCCCGCCGGTCACCAGGACGATGTCGTAGCGCTCGGCCTCGAGCCGCTCACAGGCCAGCGCGACCAGCTCGGCCACGGCGGTCGCGCGATCCGCGGCGGCGTCCGGCGTTGCGAGCACGGTGAGGCCGGCCTCACGGGCCAGCTCGATCTGCCGGCGGGTGGCGGGATGCAGGCTGCCGGCGACGATGAGCCACCGATCGCCGGCCGGTACCTCGACGTGCGGCGCCAGCAAGTCGAGCCGGCGGGCCAGCGCGTGCGCGAGACCCGCCGCGCCGACCATCAGCGGCGCCCGCGGCTGGGCGAGCGCCGCGTCCGCGAGGGCGTCGAGGTCCTCGTCCGTCTCGGCGTCGGCCACCACCACCGTGCCGCTGAGGCGGCCCAGCTGCTCGGACAGCGCGGTGCGGGCGCCGCGCACCTTGTCGAGCGAGATCCACGCCAGCGGCCGGTCCAGCTGCGGCCGGAGGAGGTCCACGACGCTGGAGCTGCCGGTCGCGGCCGGAAAGTCGGGATCGGCGGCCATCGGCGTCTCCGCGACCGGGACCGCGCCGACGGTCAGGACCCGGTCGACGACGACGCGCCGCTCCGCGGGGAGCGCGGGACACACGAGGGCGCTCGTCTGGCCGGCCGCGCGCATGAGGGCGTCGATCTCGGCCCCGATCCTCCCGCGCAGCGTCGAATCGATCTTCTTGAACATGGTGCCCTTGAGGCGACCGGTGGCCGTGCGCACCCGGCGCGCGGCCTCGCCCGCCTCGAGCGAGCGGGACTCGGTGTCGATCGCCCGTACGCGCGCGCTCGGCGCCGAGGCCGGCCACACGGTGACGGGCACGGCGCCGGCCCCGGCGAACAGCGCGCCCGTGTCGCAGGCGCCGGTGAGGTCGTCGGCGACGATGGTGAGGGGAAGGAAGGCGCGCGGCGTCGTCATCGGGGTCCCACATATTAGCAAAGGGCGGGATCGGCGGCCCGGCCCCCCGGGGGTATACTCGGCGTGATCCTCATGCCACGGAAGGTCGCGCTGGTCGCCATCGTCCTCCTCGTCGTCGCTGCGGTCGGCGCGGGGCTGCTCGCGTCGGCCAAGCCGCCGGCGCCGGAGCCGGCCGCGGTGCCGGCCGGACGCGCGGCCCCGGCGGCCGAGCTGGCGCCCTCGACGGCGGCCCTCGACGCCGTGTTCCGTGAGCTCGACCTGGTCAAGCCGAGCCGCGTCAAGGCCGCCGACGATTTCACGCTGCCCGCGCTCGACGGCGGGACGTTCCGGCTGGCCGATCAGCGCGGCAAGGTCGTCCTCGTGAACTTCTGGGCGACCTGGTGCCCGCCGTGCCTGGAGGAGATGCCGGCGATGGAGCGGCTCTGGCGCACGCACAAGGACGCGGGGTTCGTGCTGGTCGCCGTCTCGGTCGACACCGATCCCAGGAAGGTCGCGCCCTTCGTGACCGAGCACCGGCTCACCTTTCCGGTCGCGCTCGACTCGACGATGAGCGTCGCGAACAAGTACGGCGTGCGGGCGCTGCCGTCCAGCTTCATCGTCGGCAAGGACGGCAGCCTCGCCGGCCTCGCCCTCGGTCCGCGCGCCTGGGACAGCGACGCCTCGCACCGCCTGGTCCGGACGATGGCGCGCTGATGGGCCAGTCGATCGGCGTCGCGGTCGCGTTCAGCGCGGGGCTGTTCTCGTTCCTGTCGCCGTGTGTGCTGCCGCTTTTCCCGTCGTACCTCTCGTTCATCACCGGCATGTCGGTGAGCGACCTCACCACCGATCTCTCCGCGGCCGCCCGGCGCCGGGTGCTCCTGCACGCGATCGCCTTCATCGTCGGCTTCTCCGTCATCTTCGTGGCCCTCGGCGCCTCGTTCAGCGTGGCCTCGCAGGTCCTGTTCAATTATCGCGACGCCATCCGCCGCGTCGGCGGCGCGCTGATCATCGTCTTCGGGCTGTACATCGCCGGCGTGCTGCGGATCGGGATCTTCGGCCGCACGGCGTCGTGGCAGATCCGCGAGAAGCCCGCCGGGTACCTCGGGTCGTTCGCGGTCGGCGTCACGTTCGCGATCGGCTGGACGCCCTGCGTGGGGCCCATCCTGGGCGCGATCCTGTCGCTGGCCGGCACCGCGGAGACGGTCGAGCGCGGCGTCGGGCTGCTCGTCGCGTACTCGGCGGGGCTCGGCGCGCCGTTCCTCGTGTCCGCGCTCGCGCTGGGACCTTTCCTGAGATTCTTCAAGCGCTACCGTCCGTTCATCCCGGTCGTCGAGCGGGTGGCCGGCGTGCTGCTCGTCGTGGTCGGCGTCCTCGTCTTCTCCAACTACTACGTCGTCCTCAACTCCTGGGCGATCTCGATCACCCCGGAGTGGCTGCTCAAGCGGCTCTGAGGTGGTGCACGTCCGCGTCCCTGCCACCTCGGCCAACCTGGGCCCGGGCTTCGACGCCCTGGGCCTGGCCCTCGCGCTCTACAACGAGGTGGAGGCGCGCGAGGCGGACGGTGTCGTGGTGCAGGTCGAAGGGGAAGGGGCCGGGCGCCTTCCCACGAGCGGCGACAATCTGGTGGCGCGCGGCATCCGGCTCGCGTACGAGGCGGCCGGCCGGCCGTTCAAGGGCGTCGCGCTTCGCTGCCTGAACCGCGTGCCGGCGGCGCGGGGACTCGGCTCCAGCGCCGCCGCCTGGGTGGGGGGCCTCGTCGCGGGCAACGCGCTGTGCGGCGGCGGGCTCTCGCGCGAGGCACTGCTGTCGCTGGCGACGCGGGCGGAGGGCCATCCCGACAACGTGTCCGCCGCCCTCCTCGGGGGCCTCACCGTCTCCTGCCCGGGCGCCGACGGCGCCGTGACCGCCGTCTCGCTCCCGGTGCCGCCACGGCTGAGCTGGGTGGTGCTGATTCCCGAGACGACGAGCTCGACCGCCGAGGCGCGCGCCGTGCTGCCGGCCTCCGTGCCGCGGGCGGACGCCGTCTTCAACGTGCAGCGCGTCGCGCTGCTCCTGGCGGCGCTGCAGGCGGGCAGGGCGGACGCGCTCGCGCCCGCCCTCGACGACCGGCTGCACCAGCCGTACCGGCTCGCGCTGTTTCCCTGGATGCCGGCCGTGGTGGCGGCCGCGCGCCGCGCCGGGGCGCTCGGCTGCGTGCTGAGCGGCGCCGGCCCCGCGCTGCTCGCCGTGTGCGTCGACGAGGTCGCCGGCGTCGCGCGCGCGATGGAGGCCGCGCTCGCGGCGGCGGGCATGGCCGGCACCGCGCGCGCGTTCCCCGTCGACCTGAACGGCGCCCTCGCCCGCGAGGCGTAGATTTCCGGCGCCGCCGTCGCCTTGACGCGCGCGAAGCCGGGGTGCTAACAGGATCCGCATGACCGCGTCCGGCGGCGTCCTCACCGACCGCGACCTGCGCGCCGCCGTGCGAGAGGGCGCGGTGCGCGCCGCCGAGCCGTTCCGCGACGACCAGTTCCAGCCGGCGAGCCTGGACCTCCGGCTCGGCCGCGTGGCCTACCAGCTGCGGGCGAGCTTCCTGCCGTATCGCGAGACCGTGCAGCGGCGGCTCGAGGACGAGCGCGCGAACAGCGACCTCGTCATCGACCGCGTCCCGCTCGAGGGCGGCG